>NZ_JBFBCG010000029.1:0-92354 GCF_040683105.1 Streptomyces sp. NPDC051020
TCCACACCCGCACCCCGCTACCCAGTCGGCAAGAAACAGCGCAAAACGGATATGCCTAGACGCGGCGGGGCCGAGCAGCAGCCTTAAAGATCAAGCTAAGCCCGCCGCTTCCCCCCGAGCAGCAGTCCCCGGATCCCCCCGAATCCCCCCGCTGCCTTCAGGCCACCAGCTCGCCGAAGGACTCCTCCTCGTCACGGCCGAAGCTCAGCACCTCGTCCTCGCGCAGCCGCCGCAGCGACCGCCAGATGCTCGACTTCACCGTGCCGACACTGATGTCGAGTATCGAAGCGATCTCCGGGTCCGTGCGCCCCTCGTAGTACCGCAGGACCAGCATCGTGCGCTGGAGTTCCGGCAGCCGCGCCAGCGCCTGCCAGAGCACGGCGCGCAGTTCCGTACCGCGCATCGCGTCCGTGTCGCCCACCGTCTCCGGCAGTTCCTCGGTCGGGTATTCGTTCAACTTGCGTCGGCGCCACGCGCTGATGTGCAGATTGGTCATGGTGCGCCGCAAGTACCCGCCGACCGCCGCCTTGTCACTGATCCGGTCCCAGGCCCGGTACGTGGAGAAGAGGGCGCTCTGCAGCAGGTCCTCGGCCTCGAACCGGTCACCGGTCAGATGGTAGGCGGTTGCGTACAGGGAGGCGCGGCGCTCCTGGACGTAGGCCGTGAACGCCGCTTCGGCGTCCGAGCTCTCCGTCCGGGACGTCCGCTCCCCCGTGGCCTCCCCGTACGCGGCTCCCCCGCCGGCTCCCGCAGGTGCGTCGACCACCGTCATACAGGCCGTGTGCTGACGCCCGGCGCCACGAACGCACCCCCGCCCTGCCCCGAGCTCTCGGCTCCGCTCGAGCAGGGCGGCGCCCCCTCCGGTGCCGGACTTCTCGGTGCCCCTGCCGACGTCGTGGAGACGCGTGACAACTGCGCTTGTGGTCGTGCTGTGCAGTGCGTTCATCCCGCGCCCCCCGTCGGTGGAGTCCGTCCGTTCCCTGTGCCAACGAGCTTGCCCGGACTGTTTCATGGCGCTGTCCGCCGACTGTCACAGACCTGTCACAGGTCCTCCCACCGGTGCGCGGGATGTATGAGAGCGCTTCAAGTGTCGAACTGAAGCTCCACCATGGGCCAGAATGACCTCTGTGCCTTTCCTGTTGCTGATCGAGGACGACGACGCCATCCGCACGGCCCTCGAACTCTCGCTGTCGCGCCAGGGCCACCGTGTGGCCACCGCGGCGACGGGAGAGGACGGCCTGAAACTGCTGCGCGAGCAGCGGCCGGACCTGATCGTGCTGGATGTGATGCTGCCCGGCATCGACGGTTTCGAGGTGTGCCGCCGTATCCGGCGCACCGACCAGCTGCCGATCATTCTGCTGACCGCGCGCAGCGACGACATCGACGTCGTGGTCGGACTGGAGTCCGGCGCCGACGACTATGTGGTGAAACCCGTGCAGGGCCGGGTGCTCGACGCCCGGATCCGTGCGGTGCTGCGCCGCGGCGAGCGCGAGTCCACGGACTCGGCGACGTTCGGGAGCGTCGTCATCGACCGTTCCGCGATGACCGTGACGAAGAACGGGGAGGACCTGCAGCTCACGCCGACCGAACTGCGGCTCCTGCTCGAACTGAGCCGTCGCCCCGGACAGGCCCTGTCGCGCCAGCAGCTGCTGCGGCTGGTCTGGGAGCACGACTATCTCGGTGACTCCCGGCTGGTCGACGCCTGTGTACAGCGGCTGCGCGCCAAGGTGGAGGACGTGCCGTCCTCGCCGACCCTGATCCGTACCGTACGCGGCGTGGGCTACCGGCTGGACTCGCCTCAGTGAGTGCTGAGGCCAAACGCAGTCTGCTCGCAGGACTTCGCTGGACCAGTCTGCGGCTGCGGCTCGTCATCGTGTTCGCGCTGGTGGCGCTGACCGCAGCGGTGTCGGCCTCGGGAATCGCGTACTGGCTCAACCGCGAGGCGGTCCTGACGCGGACGCAGGATGCGGCCCTCGGTGACTTCCGGCAGGAGATGCAGAACCGGGCGGCTTCGCTGCCGCTGCGCCCGACCAAGGACGACCTGCAGAACACCGCCGTGCAGATGGCGAGCAGCAGCCCCGGCTACAGCGTGCTGCTCGTCGACAGGCGTGACGGCGGCAAGCCGATCGTGGGCAACTCCGACCTGGACTCGTTCACACTCGACAACGTGCCGATCTCGCTGCAGCGGCAGGTCAACCGGAAGCAGCCGGTGGAGGCGGGCAACAAGTATGCGTACCACCTGTTCTGGCAGCGGACCTCGATCCGCGGTACGCCGTACCTGGTGGCCGGCACGAAAATCATCGGTGGTGGTCCGACCGGCTACATGCTGAAGTCGCTCGACCAGGAACGGCAGGATCTCAACTCCCTTGCGTGGTCGCTGGGGATCGCCACGGCTCTCGCCCTGGTCGGCTCCGCGCTGCTGGCACAGGCCGCCGCGACGACGGTGCTGCGGCCGGTGCAGCGGCTCGGTGACGCGGCACGCAAGCTGGGCGAGGGAAAACTCGACACCCGCCTCGTGGTGTCCGGCACCGATGAACTCGCCGATCTCTCACGCACGTTCAACAAGGCCGCGAGTTCGCTGGAGAAGAAGGTCGCTGACATGAGCGCGCGGGAGGAGTCCAGCCGCCGGTTCGTCGCCGACATGTCGCACGAACTGCGGACCCCGCTCACCGCGATCACCGCGGTCGCCGAAGTGCTGGAGGACGAGGCCGACAGCCTCGACCCGATGATCGCGCCCGCCGTTCACCTGGTGGTCAGCGAGACCCGGCGGCTCAACGACCTGGTGGAGAACCTGATGGAGGTCACCCGCTTCGACGCGGGTACCGCCCGGCTCGTCCTCGACACGGTCGATGTCGCCGACCAGGTCACCGCCTGCATCGACGCCCGAGCCTGGCTGGACGCGGTGGATCTGGACGCCGAGCGCGGCCTGATGGTCCGCCTCGATCCGCGCCGGCTCGATGTGATCCTGGCCAATCTGATCGGCAACGCGCTGAAGCACGGCGGTTCGCCGGTACGGGTCGCGGTACGGACCGACGGCGACGAACTCGTCATCGAGGTGCGCGACCACGGCCCCGGCATTCCCGAGGACGTCCTGCCGCACGTCTTCGACCGCTTCTACAAGGCCAGTGCGTCCAGGCCGCGTTCGGAGGGCAGCGGGCTGGGTCTGTCGATCGCCATGGAGAACGCGCACATCCACGGCGGTGACATCACCGCGGCGAACTCGCCGGACGGCGACGGCGCGGTGTTCGTCCTGCGGCTGCCGCGCGATGCCGAAAAGCTCACCCGCACCGCGCAGGATCACGACGCGGAGGTCCAGGACGAGGAGGGCGACGCGACGTGATGCGCAGCAACCGTGGTACGCACAGGGCGCGCCGCTCGGCCGGGGCGCTGGCCGGCGCCGCCGTCTGTGCCGTGCTGGCCGCCGGGTGCGGGATCAGGACCACCTCGGTGCCGGTCGACGCCGGGGCCGCGCCGTCGCGGGTTCCGTGTTCGATGTCCGCGGAGGACGTCAGCACAGAGGCGTTGAAGGGCATCCCGGTCCAGATCTATCTGATGTGCGCCTCACAACTGGTCACGGTGGACCGCGCGGTGCAGGTCCACGACGCGAAGTCGGACCGGATCCGGGTGGCGCAGGCGCTCCTCGACGAGCTGCGGCGGGAACCGACCGGCGATGAGCGCCAGGCCGGCTTCTCCACAACCGTGCCGACGACGCTCCGGGTCAGCGAGCCGCGTCGGGGCGATCCGGCGACCGCGCTGCGGCTCAGCGAGCAGCCGGAGGACCTGACATCGGAGGCGCTGGCGCAGCTCGTGTGCACCTACTCGGAGAGCGAGTCGCTCGCCTCGGACGGCACGGTGATGCTCGGCGGACCGGGGAACTACCCACCGCGCGGCTATCTGTGTACTTCGGAGACGAAGGCCCGGCCGAAGTCCGTGCCGACGCTCGCCGCGCTCAAGCTTCCCTAGTGCCGCGACCGGCAAGGTTTGCCCCGTCGCGGCACTAGCTAGGGCGTGTTTCGAAAGTAGCGTCGTCCGCCCGTAGGGCGGGCCAGGCGTCGCCTGGCAGGCGGGACTTTCGACACACGCCCTGACGGCCTCCCCCGCCCGGGTTTCCTGGGGCGGGGGCGGAACCGATCCCGCCGGCAGGGGCGTCTTGGGGGGCGTGGGTCAAGGTTCGGACGGCCAGGCCGTCATCCGCTTCCGCGCGGCCGGGGGGTTTCTCCTCCTCGCGCATCTGCTGCTGGTCGGGTGGCTGACTCTGCGCCCGCTGGACGTCCCATGGGTGACAGCCGCGAATCTTCAACCGCTCGCCGGCATCAAGGCGGACCTGTCCCTCGGCCCGGTCGAGGCGGCGCACCGGATCGGTGAAGGACTGTTGTTGCTTGCACCGCTGGGAGTGCTGCTGCCGATGGCCGGGGGCCGGCTCTACGTCTCCCCGTGGGCCTCGCTTGCGCGTACCGTCGCCGCCGGGTCGCTGATCTCGCTGACCATCGAGCTGGCGCAGACCGGGGTGCCGGGGCAGGTCGTCGATGTCGACTCGCTGCTGCTGAACACGGTCGGGGTGGCGTTGGCCCACCTGCTGGTGGTGCCGGTGTTCCGGAAGCGGCTGCGCCGCCGGAAGCAGGGGCAACTGGTGCGGGGGGCGATTCCCCGCCAGAGGGAGGAAGGCTCTCAGGGGTCGACCCCGACGATTTCCAGGGTCGGTATCGCACCGTAGAGCGACGCTTTGCCCCCGTTCACGGAGCCATCATGGAGACATCGGGAGCACGACGGAGCTGCTCCCCAGCAGACGGTTCACGAAGGAGCCCACCATGGCCGCACTTGCCCGCCCCCGTGACGGACGCATGATCGGCGGAGTGTGCGCAGCGCTGGCACGGCGCTTCGGCACGTCCGCCGGGACCATGCGCGTGATCTTCCTGGTCTCCTGCCTGCTGCCCGGCCCGCAGTTCCTGCTCTACCTGGCGCTGTGGCTGCTGCTGCCGGCCGAGACGTCGGCAGCGGCGACCGACTGGTAGGGGACGTCCGGCGGATCCTGGCCGGACATCCCCTGGTCCCTGGACGCACACGTGGGGCGGACACCCGGTCAGGGTGTCCGCCCCACGTGCGTGGGTGCTGGGGAGGGTCAGCCGCCGAGCGGGAGACTGTGGGTCGACAGACCGTTGGCCTTGACGCCGCCGGCGGGCAGTCCGCCGAGCAGGCCCCCCAGCGGCGAGGTGGCGTCGTGGACGACCTTCGTCTGACCGCTGCCGAGGAGCTTGGTGGCCGTGTCCTGAACCGGCAGGCTCTGGGTGGCGGTCCCCAGCGCGGAGCCGGCGGCGGGCAGCGCGGACGCGGAAGCGGTACCGGCGGCGGCAGCGGCGAAAGCGGCGCCGAGAGCGGCGACACCGAGAGTCCTGGCAGCAGACTGCTTCATGTGGAATTCATCCTTGGGGAAGGGGATGTGAGCGGCTCCGCAAACTAGTCAGCCCATGGCCGGTCCCGCAAACATGCCGGATAGGCCGAACGGCCGGGATGTGATCGTCCCGGCTGTTCGACGCAGACCGCGAATCAGCCCGCGGGGGACGAAGAGCCGCTGGTCGCAGCGGTCTGCTCGAAAAGCCACTCGGACTTCAGCTCGGCATATCCGGGCTTGATCACATCATTGATCATCGCGAGACGTTCATCGAAAGGAATGAACGCCGATTTCATCGCATTGACTGTGAACCACTGCATGTCGTCGAGTGTGTATCCGAAGGCCTCGGTCAGCCGCTCGAATTCGCGGCTCATGCTCGTACCGCTCATCAGCCGGTTGTCCGTATTCACGGTGAGGCGGAAATGGAGCCTCCGCAGCAGCCCGATGGGGTGGTCGGCGTACGAGGCGGCGGCGCCGGTCTGAAGGTTGGAGGTCGGGCACATCTCCAGCGGGATGCGCTTGTCCCGTACGTACGAGGCGAGGCGGCCGAGCGTCACGCTGCCGTCCTCGGCGACCTCGATGTCGTCGATGATGCGGACGCCGTGGCCGAGGCGGTCGGCGCCGCACCACTGGAGCGCCTGCCAGATCGACGGCAGGCCGAAGGCCTCGCCCGCGTGGATGGTGAAGTGGTTGTTCTCGCGCTTGAGGTACTCGAAGGCGTCGAGGTGGCGGGTGGGTGGGAAGCCCGCCTCGGCGCCCGCGATGTCGAAGCCGACGACGCCCTGGTCGCGGTAGCGGTTCGCGAGTTCGGCGATCTCCAGGGAGCGGGCGGCGTGCCGCATCGCGGTGAGCAGGGCGCCCACCCTGATCCGGTTGCCGTCCTGACGGGCCCGGCGCTCGCCCTCACGGAAGCCCTCGTTGACCGCCTCGACGACCTCTTCGAGGGTCAGCCCGGCTTCCAGGTGCTGCTCGGGGGCGTACCGCACCTCCGCGTACACGACACCGTCCGCGGCCAGGTCCTCCGCGCACTCGGCGGCCACCCGGAACAGGCCGTCCCGGGTCTGCATGACGGCACAGGTGTGGGCGAACGTCTCCAGGTAACGCTCCAGCGAGCCGGAGTCGGCCGCCTCGCGGAACCAGATGCCGAGCTTGTCCGGCTCGGTCTCGGGAAGGGCTTCGTAGCCCGCGTCACGGGCCAGATCGACGATCGTGCCGGGGCGCAGACCGCCGTCGAGGTGGTCGTGGAGCAGCACCTTGGGGGCGCGTCGGATCTGGTCGGCGCCGGGCACATGGAGGGTCGGGCTCATCATCTGGGCACTCTAACGCCTACGCGCGTAGAGCGTCGCGCGCCGATGCGTAACAGTGACCGCGAATAGGGGTGGCGTACATCTCTTCTTCTGACACTGTTCTGCCATGGGACAGCGCGCACTTCCCCTGCCTGGTCCGAGGCTGGGACGGGCCGTGAAGACGGCCGGAGCACAACTTGCGGTCAGCGGAGTGGTCCTGCTGCTCCCGGACGGCGAGGCCGACTCGCACCGCCGAGCCTCCCCTCTGTCGTACGCCCTCCAGCTGCCGCTGGCCCGCACCCTGGCCCGCGCCGGCCAGGAGGACGGGCTCGCCGCGCATGTCGTGCGCTACCGCTGCCGCGGCTGGAACGCGACCGACGCACAGCTCGCGGCGGACGCGGAGTGGGCGGTGGAGGAGGTCGTGCGACGCTACGGCGACGTCCCCGTCTGTCTGGCCGGCCACGGCATGGGCGGCCGGGCGGCGCTGCGCGCGGGTGGCCACGCGGCGGTCCACTCCGTTCTGGCGATGGCACCTTGGCTGCCCGGGGAAGCCTCGGCGGAACCGGAACCGGTGAAGCACCTGCTGGGCCGCCAGGTGTTGCTCGTCCACGGCACGAACGACAACCGGTCCGACCCGGAGTTGTCGTTCCGGCTGGCCCAGCGCGCCAAGAAGGCCAACCGGGACACCTGCCGCTTCGAAGTCCACTCGGACGGCCATTCGCTGCGCCAGCACCGGTCCGAAGTGGTGGCGCTGGCCACGGACTTCGTGCGGGGTTCACTGTTCGGCCGGGCATACGCGCGACCGGTCGCCGACGCGCTGGCGGCGCCGCCGCCGCTGGGGCTGCGGATGCCGCTGGCGGCGGGGTTCGGGCGGTCGCTCGGGCGGTGAGGGGCGGTGACCCGACCTCAGCCGGAGGAGACCGTCCAGCGACTTCTTCGAGGCGAAGTGATGAAGACATCACACTCGCCCCCGTCACGACTCGGGGTCGTGACGGGGGCGTCCGGACAGCTCTCCTGCGGGAGGCGTCAGTTGGCGGGGGCCTGGTAGAGGCCCCGGCCGGCGCGGTGCGCCCGGGAGGTGGCGACGAGCCGGTCGAGGGTGCTGCGTACGGTGTTGATGCTGTTGGGGGTGAGCTCACGCCCCAGAGCCTCCGTGACCTCACGGGCACGGACAGGGGTGTCGCCGAACCCGGACAGCACCTTCATGGCCATCTCGGTGAGGCTGCCACTGTCGTCGACGGCCGGAGCGGCGGTCGCGGTCTTCTTCGGCGCCTTGGCCTTGGCGGGCTTGGCGGTCGCGGCGGACTTGGCGCCCTTGGCGGCGACGGCCTTCTTGGCAGGCTCGGCGGACTTGGCGGCGACGGCCTTCTTGGCCTGGCCGCGCTCGGTCTTCGGCTTGGCGGAAGCCTGCTTGCGGCCCTTGGGCACAGACGCCTTCCGGGCGGCGCGGCGCGCAGGGGCGGCCGCTGCCTGCTCCTGCGGGGCCGCTGCCTGCTCCTGCGGGGCCGCTGCCTCGACGGCGGAGTCCACGGACTCCTGCGCCTGCCGCGGAATCCTCGGAGCGACAACGCTCTCCGCTTCCGCCTCAGCGTCGGCCTCTGCCTTGACGTCCTGCGCCTCCGTGTTCGAGGAGGGAACAGGAGCAGAAGACAGCGCACGCAGAGCTGTCAGAGCAGTCCGCATCGACTCCAGACGTTCGTTGACAGTCGCGAGTTCTTTCTCCAGGGCTTGCTGGTGCTGTTCCAGGCGGGGAAGTTCAGCCTGCAGCAAGGCAGTTGTGGCATCGATGGTGCCCAGTGCGTTGGTCTCGGAGGTCATGTTGTCGCCCTTCTGTCCCGGCCGACTGTTGGTGACCGATGTGTTGCAGCGTAAGGGGTGTTGTGTTGTGGCCGGAAATCGCCCCTCTGGTATGTGCTGGCCAACTGGGACACCTGCCGCGTCGTGAACTCCTGGAACAGTGCCGCCTGGTTGAACATCTGTGTGCCCCGTCCAGCTCGGCCTGTCTTTCCCCTCAGCCCGACGAGACGGTTTCCACGTAGACGGTGGCCACATCGACGGCGTCTTCATCCGCCAACAAGGTGTGGCTGAAGAAACCCTTGGTTATGGAGCCGGCCTCGTACGAATTCACGGTCGCCACATCGTGCCCGGCCTTCACGGAGAAGTCCGAGAAATCGGCGCGCACGTCATATCCCGGCAGGGATTCGACGCCCATCTGCGCAAAATACGCGCTCACCCGACCTCGCGGGACTTGGAAGGCGAAGTGGGCAGTTCCCGCCGGACCGCCGCCGGGCCCATCGGTGCAGCGGTACACGTCGGTCACGCCTTCGGGTAGTACGACGTTCCATGCCTCAGCGGCGGCAGCGGAGTCCTCGCGGGTGGCTCGCTCGCAGTGGGTGCCCACGTCGGTCCACGACGGGGAGTGCAGGCCGAACCACATCAGGTATCCGCACCCGCCGAGGAAGAGCGGAGCAACCGCACCCATGCACACCCGCTTGGAAGGTCTCCGCACCGCAGCCCCGATCCTTGGACACCTGGAATGTGGTGCATGACTTTCGCACACACGCCCTATCACCCGTCAGTCGGGCAACAAGTGCCCCCGGCGCGACAGCAGGAACTGTTTGAACGCCGCCACCGGGGGTGTGTCCGGGTGGCCGTCCAGCCAGGCGACGCCGATCTCGCGGGCCGCGCGGGGCGCCGTGACCGTCAGTTCGACCACGCCCGGGCGGGCCACCGCGGGCGGCGGCAGCAGAGCTACGCCGAGGCCGGCGGCCACCAGGCCGCGCAGGGTCTCGGCCTCTTCGCCCTCGAACGCGACACGTGGCGTGAAGCCCGCCTGCGCGCACAGATCGTCGGTGATCCGCCGCAGGCCGTAACCGGGCTCCAGGGTCACGAACGCCTCGTCCGCCGCCTCCACCAGACGGATCCGCCTGCGGGAGGCGAGGCGGTGGTCCTCCGGGACGACCAGACGCAGCCGCTGCTCGTCGAGGCGGCGGGCGACCAGGTCGGGGGCGTCCGGGACGGGGGAGGTGAGGCAGAGGTCGAGGCCGCCGGCCCGGAGGCGTTCGATCATCGCCTCGCCGTAGTTCTGCACCAGCTGGAAGCGGACCCGGGGGTGGTCGGCGCGGAAGGAGCGGAGCAGGGCGGGGACGGTCTCGGAGCCCATGGTGTGCAGGAAGCCGAAGGCGACCTTGCCCGCCGTCGGGTCGGCGTCCGCCCGTACCGAGTCCGCGGCCCGCTCCACCTCGGTGAGGGAACGCTCGGCAGAGCCCAGGAAGGTGCGGCCGGCGGGGGTGAGCGAGACGGTACGGCCCTTGCGGGCGAACAGGGCGACCCCCAGATCCTGTTCCAGCCTGACCATGGCCCGCGACAGCGTGGACTGCGGGACACCGAGCTCGTGCGCGGCGCGCGTCACATGCTCGTGGCGGGCCACCGCCTCGAAGTACGCGAGCCGGGGCGCGAGCACTGCGCGAATGTCTTCTTCGTAACTACTCGGTGACAGTCGAGGCTGTGAGCTGCGTTCATGCGCCATGGGATTGATTATCGCAAGTTCGTGCATTGGACGCATGAATCAGAGAGATCTACTTTCGATGCATGCCTCCTGCCAGTACCGAGGCGTCCACGCTCACGCTGGACGCCTCAGCCCCGTCATCGCCCGTCGCGCCCGTCTCCTCCCCTGACCGGCTGGAGCCCGGCCGGCCCGGCTACCGCCGGATGAGCTTCGCGCTCTTCGCCGCCGGTGTCGCGACGTTCGCACTCCTCTACTCCACCCAGGCGCTGCTGCCCGCCGTCTCCGCCGGATTCGGCGCCACGGCCGGACAGGCCAGCTGGACGGTCTCCGCGGCGACGGGTGCGCTGGCGCTGTGTGTGCTGCCGATGAGCGCGCTCTCCGAGCGGTTCGGGCGGCGGCAGATGATGACCGCGTCGCTGACGGTCGCGGTACTGGTCGGGCTTCTCGTCCCCTTCGCCCCCTCGCTGGGCTGGCTGATCGCCCTGCGCGCCGTCCAGGGCGCCGCCCTCGCCGGACTTCCCGCCTCCGCGATGGCGTACCTCGCCGAGGAGGTGCGGCCAAAGGCGCTGGTCGCCGCGATCGGACTGTTCGTGGCGGGCAACAGCATCGGCGGCATGAGCGGCCGCATCCTCACCGGCTGGATCGCCCAGCTGTGGGGCTGGCGGGCGGCGCTCGGCGCGGTCGGGCTGCTGGCCGTGGCCTGCGCGGTCGTCTTCCACTTCATGATCCCCAGGGCCCGTCACTTCACGCCCGGCACGCTGAACCCGAAGGCCCTGGCCAAGACCGTGGGCGGGCACCTCGCCGACCCGCTGCTGCGCAGGCTGTACGCGATCGGCGCACTGTTCATGACGGTGTTCGGCGCGGTCTACACGGTGATCGGCTACCGGCTGGTCGGGGAGCCGTTCAACCTCCCGCAGGGCGTCATCGGCTCGATCTTCCTGGTCTACCTCGTCGGTACGGTGTCGTCGGCGGCGGCGGGCAGGCTGGTCGCACGGCTCGGCCGCCGGGGGGCCCTCTACCTGGCCGTCTCCACCACGACCGCCGGTCTGCTGCTCTCCCTCGCCGACCAGCTGACCGGCGTACTTCTCGGTCTGGTCCTGATCACGGCGGGCTTCTTCGCCGGGCACGCGGTCGCCTCGTCGTCCGTGAGCCGGACCGCGACGACCGGCCGGGCGCAGGCATCGGCGCTCTACCAGTCCGCGTACTACCTGGGCTCCAGCGCGGGCGGCACGCTCGGCGCGATCGCCTTCCACTCCGGTGGCTGGGCGGGCACGGTGACACTCGGGCTGCTCGCGGTCCTCGGCGTCGTCTCGATCACGCTGTACGGGTCGCGGGTCGCCCGCGCCGAGCGGCGGCGCCTCGTCCCGATGGCTTCAGTACAGAACTGAGACATACACCCGCACAACCACCGACTCCCCTCGCGCGTCTATCAGGCGTAATCAACGCAACTCGGCGCGAAGGGAAGTCGGCGTACATGGCAGTCGTAGGGAAAATACGGGGAGTCCGGGCGCGGCGCGCGGTCGCGCTGTCCGTCGCCGGGCTGACGGTGGCGCCGGCGCTCGTCCTGGGCGGTGGCACGGCGGCGCAGGCGGCGTCCTCCTGCACCACATCCACCGGGCCGTACCAGAAGCAGGTCGAGAACTATCTGAACCGGCCGGTCGACGGGAAGCAGTCGGCCGCCGACTGCAAGGCGATCCAGTCCTTCCAGCGCACCTACGGGGTCACGCCTGACATCGGGTACGCGGGACCGGTCACCTGGCGGACGATGAAGACGCTCACGGCCCAGAAGGCGGCCGGCACGAACCCCAACAAGGACAAGAAGTGCCCCACGAACAAGGGGCGCATCGCGTGTGTGGACCTGACCCGGCAACTGAGCTGGATCCAGGACGGGTCGAAGCTGAAGTTCGGTCCGGTGCCGATCCGCAGCGGGCGGAACGGGTACGAGACGCGCACCGGTTCGAAGAAGATCTACATGCGGCACATCAAGCACTGGTCGACGGTCTACCACGTGTGGATGCCGTACTCGCAGTTCTTCGACGGCGGGCAGGCGTTCCACTCGGTGAATCTGAAGATGTGGAACCCGCCCGGCTCACACGGCTGCGTCAATATGCGGGACGCGGACGCGAGGACGTACTGGAACCTGCTGAAGAACGGCGACGACGTGTACGTGTACGGGCGCAAGCCCGGAACGTGACCGAAGTCGGGGACGCGGCCGGAGAGCGGGCGGCTCCGGCGCTTCCCGCACCCGTTGTCAGTGGCCTGCGGTAGCTTCCGAAGTGCCGAAGTGAGCGGCGTCACGGCACAACAGGGGTGGAACGATGAGTGATCTGACGGCACCAGCGGATATCGACAGCCGTCTGGAGGGACACCGGGTCGAGCTCACCGGTTACTGCTACCGCATGCTCGGCTCCGCCTTCGAGGCGGAGGACGCGGTACAGGACACACTGGTGCGCGCCTGGCGGAACTTCGACAAGTTCGAGGGCCGTTCCTCGCTGCGCTCCTGGCTGTACCGGATCGCCACCAACGTCTGCCTGGACATGCTGAACGCGGGGAAGAAGCGGGCCCGCCCGGTCGACCTGACGGACCCGACACCGCTCGCCCAGGCCGCGCTCAACCCGCTTCCGGAGAACACCTGGCTGGAGCCGATGCCGGACGGGCGGATCCTGCCGTCGGTGGCCGACCCGGCGGAGGCCGCGGTGGCGCGGGAGTCGGTGCGGCTGGCGTTCGTCGCCGCGCTGCAGCATCTGCCGCCCAGGCAGCGTGCCGTGCTGATCCTGCGCGAGGTGCTGGCGTGGAAGGCGAGCGAGGTCGCCGAGCTGCTCGACACGTCGGTCGCCTCGGTCAACAGCGCCCTGCAGCGGGCGCGGGCCACGCTCACGGACCATCGGAGCGCGGCCACCGACACCGCTGATCCGCTCGACGAGAAGCAGCGCAAGCTCCTCGACCGGTACGTCGCGGCGTTCGAGGGCTACGACATGGCGGCGCTGACCGCGCTGCTCCACGAGGACGCCGTGATGACCATGCCGCCGTTCGACCTCTGGCTCCAGGGGCACGACGACATCACGGGCTTCATGACCACCCTCGGTGCGAGCTGCGAGGGTTCCCGCCTGGTGGCGACCATGGCCAACGGCACCCCGGCGTTCGCGCACTACAAGCCGGATCCGGACGGTCCGGGATTCGTGCCGTGGGCGGTGCAGGTCATCGACGTCTCGGACGGTGCGATCACCGGCCTGCACTGCTTCCTGGACGCGCCCCGCTGGTTCCCACTCTTCGGCCTGCCCGACCACCTCGAGGCCGAATCGGCGTGACGCGGCGGCCCCGCTGGTGGCGGTGGTCTGCATCGGGCCGGCTGACGCCGGGGAGCGGGGTCGGGCACCTCAGGGCCTGTCCCCCAGGTCCATCACATCGGCCAGCCCCACCAGGTCCATCAGATGCTGCAGTCCGGGCGGCACATTGCGCAGCCGCAGCTGTCGCCCGCCCGCCCGGCGCGTGATGAGCCCCAGCCGCGCTATCGCCTCGACCAGGGCCAGATCCGCCTGGACGACCCCGCCCACATCACAGTCCACCTCCGCGTCCGGGTCGCGGACGGCCCCCTCGGGGTCGTAGAGCAGCGCCTCCAGCTCGGCGCAGAGTCCTGGCACCCCGGCCCGCGTGATGCGGCCGGTGACGACGAGAACGATCGGGGTCTTGGATTCCACATCAGGGAGACCGGTCCGGCGGCCGGAACTCATCGCTGCCCGCTTGCGCGCTTTCCCGGCACCCCGGCCCGGCGCACGCCCCGTATCCGCCCGGTGACTGCTCCCACCCGTCCTTCGACCGCCCGGCCGGTACGGGCACCAACCGATGAACTTCCGTCAACTCCAGTCATCTGTACGATTTCTGTGAACCATCTCGATCAATTCCCCCTCTAGGTAAGTGAACCGGTAGGCACCGGCGACCCATTCGGTGCCGACCGACCAGTGGCCTCTCAGGAGGCCGCCTGATTCTCCAGGGGGAAAGTTGCGCAGACACGTGAGAAACGCGTGTGTTTCGACCATCGCCACGGCAGCCGCCGTGGCGCTCGCGGCCGGGATGACCACCCCGGCCATGGCGCAGCCGGAGCAGGCCCGTCCGGCCGCCGGAACCAAGTCCGTGACCCGGCATCAGCTGACGCTGATCACCGGCGACCGGGTCTCGGTGGACGCGAAAGGCCGTGTCGTGGGCTTCCGTCCCGCCAAGGGCCGCGAGCAGATACCCGTGCAGCGGCAGACACATGACGGGCACACCCTGCTCATACCGGCCGACGCCCACCGGCTGATCAGCTCCGGCAAGCTGGACCGCCGGCTGTTCGACGTCACCGAGCTGGACCGTCCGGAGAACCGCCGGGCCCAGCGCACCGGCCTGAAGCTGATCGTCGGCTACAAGGGTGCGCAGGCCGCCGCCGCGAAGGCGGACGTCCGGGACGCGGGCGCCACCCGGGTCGTCCGGACCCTGAAGTCGCTGAACGCCCAGTCGGTGACCACTCCGAAGAGCGACGCCAAGGACATCTGGCAGGCGCTCACCAGCAAGGCCTCCCAGGGCGGCCGGCGCACCACCGCGGCCGGCATCGACCGGGTCTGGCTGGACGGGGTGCGCCGGGCGAGCCTCGACAAGAGCGTGCCGCAGATCGGTGCGCCGACCGCCTGGAAGGCCGGTTACACCGGCAAGGGCATCAAGATCGCCGTCCTGGACACCGGTGCGGACGCCACCCACCCGGACCTCAAGGGGCAGATCCTCGACTCGAAGAACTTCTCCGCGTCGCCCGACACCAAGGACCGGTTCGGGCACGGCACCCATGTGTCCTCGATCGCGGCCGGTACGGGCGCCAAGTCCGGCGGCAGGTTCAAGGGGGTCGCACCGGACGCCAAGCTGCTCGAGGGCAAGGTCCTCGACGACGACGGCTTCGGTGAGGACTCCGAGATCCTGGCCGGCATGGAGTGGGCGGTCGCGCAGGGCGCCGATATCATCAACCTGAGTCTCGGCGGCCCCGACAGCCCCGGCATCGACCCACTCGAAGCAGCGGTCAACAAGCTGTCGGCCGACAAGGGCGTCCTGTTCGCCATCGCGGCGGGCAACGAGGGCGACGGCGCAGGCACGGTCGGCTCCCCGGGCAGTGCGGACGCGGCACTGACCGTCGGCGCCGTCGACGACAACGACAAGCTGGCGGAATTCTCCAGCCGCGGACCGCGCGTCGGCGACGGCGGCATCAAGCCCGATGTCACCGCTCCCGGCGTGGACATCACGGCGGCCGCCTCACCCGGTTCCGTGATCGACCAGGAGGTCGGCCAGAACCCGCCCGGCTATCTGACGATCTCCGGCACGTCGATGGCGACCCCGCATGTCGCGGGCGCCGCGGCGCTGCTCAAGCAGGAGCACCCGGAGTGGAAGTACACCGAGCTGAAGGGCGCGCTGGCGGCCTCCACCACGCCGGGCGCGTACACGCCGTTCGAGCAGGGCACGGGCAGGATCGCCGTTGACAGGGCGATCGCCCAGACCGTCATCGCCGACCCGGCCTCGGTCGGCTTCGGGGTGCAGCAGTGGCCGCACACCGATGACGCCCCGGTCACCAAGAAGGTGACGTACCGCAACCTCGGGACGACCGACGTCACCCTCGACCTCGCGTTGACGGCCACCGGCCCGAAGGGCAAGCCGGCCCCGGCCGGCTTCTTCACCCTCGGCGCCGAGCATGTCACCGTCCCGGCGGGCGGCACGGCCGAGGTACCGCTCACCGTGAACACGAAGCTCGGCGGCGCGGCGGACGGCACCTACGCCGCGTATGTCGTCGCCACCGGCGGCGGCCAGAGCGTCCGCACCGCGGCCGCGGTCGAGCGGGAGATCGAGTCGTACGACCTCACGATCAAGAACATCGGGCGTGACGGCAAGCCCGCCACCTACTACGACAACGACCTCTCCGGTATCTCCGGCACCGCGGCCGGCATCTGGCTGAACCCGACGGGCTCCGACGGGACGGCCAAGGTCCGTGTCCCCAAGGGCGGTTACGTGCTGAACTCGGCCGTCTACGTCGCCCCGGGCAACCCCGCCAAGGGCGTCGACTGGATCACACAGCCGAAGCTGGACGTCACCAAGAACCTCACCGTGACGCTCGACGCCCGGAAGACGAAGCCGGTGACGTTCACGCTTCCCGCCACCGGCACGACGTCCCTGCTGGCCGCCCCCGACCTCCAGCTCGACAGCCAGGACTTCGGCCTCAGCTACGGCTGGTTGCTGAACTCGTACAAGGGCTTCCGCACCGCGCACGTCGGCCCGAAGGTCACCGACGGCTCGCTCTCCCAGCACTGGCTGGGCACCTGGGCCAAGGGATCCTCGACCCGCTACGACGTGGCGGTCGGCGGTCCGGTGACGCAGGCGGCGACCGGCTACACCCGGAAGTTCACCAGCAGTCAGCTGGCGAAGGTCACGATCGGTCTCGGCGCGTCCGGCCAGGGCAAGACCGGATCGATCACCGCCTGGGGCACGCTGCCCGGCGTGGACGGGGGCTGGGCCACGTCGACGGGGCAGCCGGCCCCCGGGACCCACACCGTCTATGTCTCCACCGCCGACAAGGTGAAGTGGAACTTCGACTTCGCACAGGAGGGCGGGCGCTTCCCGCAGTACGAGGCGGGTTACTCGCTCGGTGACGCGCAGACCCTCAAGGCGGGCAAGACGTACCAAAAGCGGGTCAACACCGCGGTGTTCGGCCCCGCGCTCACCGAGGGGTACGGGTTCTTCCGCAAGGACAACGAGATCCTCGGCGCCCTGCCGCTCGTGGCCGACGGCAGCGGGAACATCGGCGGGTCCGCGTACAGCTCGGTGAAGACCGTCCTGTACCGCAACGGCGCCAAGTTCGCCCAGAACAAGGACCCGCTGGAGGGCGATAGCGCCTTCACCGTGCCGTCCGGCGCCGCCGACTACAAGGTGACCACCTCGGTACAGCGCAACGTGAGGATCTCCGCCGTCTCCACCCGGATCGACGCGAGCTGGACGTTCCGGTCGCAGAAGACCAGGGAGTTCACCGAACTTCCCGCCTCCACGGTGCGGTTCACGCCCCATGTCACCCTTGCCAGCAAGGTCACGGCCGGCCGGACCGCGTCGGTGCCGGTGAAGGTGCAGGGCGCGGCCGCCGGCAAGAACCTCAAGTCGCTGACGGTGTATGTCAGTTACAACGCCGGTAAGACCTGGAACAAGGTCACGGTCAAGTCCGGCAAGATCTCCGTGAAGAACCCGGCCAAGGGGAAGTCGATCTCCTTCAAGGCCAAGGTCACGGACAAGCAGGGCAACACGTCGTCGGTGTCGATCTACAACGCGTACTTCGGCAAGTAGGCATGCACAGGTGAGCCGATAGGCGCACCGCCCGCACGAGAGCGGCCCGCCGGGGCGGATTCCTCCACCCCGGCGGGCCGTTCGCGCTCCAGGGCGTGAGGGATCCGAGGGCGCGACAGACGAGAATGCGCGGCGCACCCCCTTCCGCTGCTTGACCGTGCACCCCACGACAGCCAGGCTGTACGCCGCTTGCGCTCCGGGGAGCCGCCCCGAGCGGCGGTGACACTCTATGAACGGGGGAGCGGATGGAAGCCCGACCGCAGTCGGCACACGGCCATCGGTAACGGCTGAGCCTCGGCCCCCTCACCGAGGGGGCCGTGCCCGGCAGCGGAGACTGCCGGGCACGGGCCCTCGCTCGTTCGATGGGTCCTGCGGCACCGCACGCCCTCCGCATCAGGTCGATCGAATGATACAAATTGATCCAGCAGGGACCGCGCACCGTGACAGGACCGCGCACCGCGCATGCGCGCCAGGTAGGGGAAGCGATGACTCTCACAGCCGAGGAACGTCGGGTGCGGATCCTCGAAACCGTCCGCGAACTCGGTACGGTCCGGGTGGTGGACCTCGCGCAACGTCTCGGGCTCGCCGCCGTCACCGTACGCCGGGACATCGCCGCGCTCGCCGACAACGGGCTGCTGCATCGCTCGCACGGTGCCGTGTCGCTGCCGCGCGGAGAGGCTGCCCCCGCTCCTTCGGGCCGCGACCGGGTGATCGGCATGCTCGTCCCCACCGTCGGCTCGTACTTCGATGAGATCATCGACGGCGCCCGCGCGGCTGCGACCGCCGCCGGGGCGCGCCTGGTGCTCGGCATCGCGCCGTACGGGGCCGCCGAGGACCGTGCCCAGGTCGAGCAACTGCTCGAGTCCGGCGTCGACGGTCTCCTGGTCACTCCGAACTGGACCCCGGAGGGCCCGAGCGGCGTCGGCGCCTGGATCAGCGAACTCCCCCTGCCCACCGTTCTCGTGGAGCGCCGCGCCCCCGCCGACAGCGTCGGTGCGGGCCTGGACTCGGTCGCGTCCGACCACCGCCACGGCGTCATCCTCGCGCTGCGCCACCTGGCCGGACTCGGCCACGACGCGGTGATGCTCGCCGCCCGGCAGGACACCTGGACGGCGTTCCAGGTACGGGCCGGCTACGCCGAGGGCGTCCGGCTGCTGGGCCTGGAGCCGCAACCGGTGATCGACATCGAGCACCCCGGCCAGGACTCCGAGGCCATCGCGGCGCGGATCGCCGAGGGTGTCGCGGCAGGGGTGCGGGCGGTGCTCGTGCACAACGACAAGGAGGCCATCCAGCTCGTCCCGATCCTGCGCGCCCGTGGCCTCCTCGTGCCCGAGGACGTGGCGGTGATTTCGTACGACGACGTGTTCGCGGCCCTGGCCGCGCCGCCGCTGACGGCCGTGGCCCCGCCGAAGCGGGCGGTCGGCGGAACGGCGCTGGAGTTGCTGCTGCGCCGACTGAGCAGCGGCGACGCGGGGCTGCCGGTGCACCATGTGGAGCTGTTGCCGGAGCTCGAGATCCGCAGCTCCTGCGGCGGCGCCGGCTGATTGCCCGTCAGGCGGGACGGCCGAGGAGCTCCGCCCCGGGGCCGAGCAGGCCCGGAAGTGGCGCGGCATCAGGGAACCAGGGCGCCTCGAAGGCGGCGAGTCGCACGGCGGTCACCCTGCCGTGCGTACGGTCACGGTGACGGCCTCGGGTGCGAGCAAGGCCTCCAGCTCGCTGTCATCGGAGCGGCGCACCCGGATCCGGGTTCCCTCGACGTGCACATGGAGTGCGGCGTGGGGCTGGAGGTCGGCTCCGGTTCCGGTGCCGGCTCCGGACAACCTCACCGTGCCGACGAACAGCGAGTCCCCGCCGCTCGTGCGGCCGCCGAGGGCGGGTACGGCGCCCACCGTTCCGTAGGCGGTGCCGCTCGGCAGTGGGTGGGTGCCGGCCTCGGTGAAGCCGTGGACGTTCTCCATCGACGAGAGCAGCCGCGTGCCGTCCGAGGTGGTGGCCACGACCCGGGCGGACAGGGCGTCCGTGCTCTCTTCGATGGTCGCGCCCGCCGCCGCCCAGCCACTGTGCCGCAACTCGATGCCGGGTTCGGCCCCGGTGACCAGGTGCGCGTGGACTTCTTCGGCACCTGCGGCCAGGACCACCGAGGTGACGGTGACTCCGGGGAGTTCGGCGCCTCGCATGCGGGGAGCGTGGACGGAGGCGGCCCAGCCGTCGCCCGCGCCGAGGGGCCGGATCCGGCCGCGCTCGCTGAGCTCGCCCTCGACCAGCACGCCGACATGGTTGTCAGGGGTGCCGTCGAGGACCGGACCGGTGGCGGTGGAGTGGGCGAGGCGGGCGTACAGCGGGTTGTCGGGCTGCACCCGGTCGGCGGGCTGGTCGTCGCTGCCGTGGTTGTGGAGCCGGACGATCCCGTCGGCGGCGGTGGACTGGATCAGCCATCCGGGCTGCGGAAGCGGGACGACGGCGTCGGCGCGTTCGACCGGGGCGGGCTCCTCGACCGCGGTCCACGCCGGATGGTCCGGGGGGAGGAGGAGTCCGAGGAATCCCTTGCTCGCCCAGTACGGCGAGGCGGGTCCCGAGTACTCCTGGACGAGCGGCAGATGGGGACCGTGCCAGCCCAGGGTGAGCAGACCGTCCGCGTCCAGGGCTCCGCGGTCGACGAAGTGGCGCAGCACGCCGGAGGCGATACGGCGGGTCGCGCCGGGTGTCAGCGGGGTGTGGCCGGTGAGTGCGCCGGCCCACAGGGGCGCGGTGGTGGCGAAGCGATAGGTGAGGGAGCGGCCCTGGTGCATCGGGGATCCGTCGGCGCCGAAGGTGCGGGCGCAGCCGTCGAGATGCGTCGCGAGGCGGGGACCGTACACGTCGAGCAGGTGGGTGTCGCCGTCGAGGTGGGCGTGCAGGACGGGGTAGAGGTGGAAGGCCCAGCCGTTGTAGTGGTCGAAGGCGCGCGGACGGCCGTCGGTGTACCAGCCGTTGCCGAGGTACCACTGCTCGATCTTCGTCAGCCCGCGCTCGACGGCAGCCTGCGCCGCACCGTCCTGGTCCGCGCCGATGTCGGCGAGAAAGCCCCCGACCGTGAACGGGAAGAGCCACCAGTTGTTGTCGACGGGGGTGTGGTGCAGGGCGTCGGTCAGCCAGGCCCGGGTCCGCTCGCGCACCTGCTCGTCGAGCCGGTCCCAGAGCCAGGGCCGGGTGAGCCGGAGGGCAAGCGCGATCGACGCGGCCTCGACCATGGGCTGGTTGCGGTCGCCGATGGCGAGCCAGGAGACGGGGTCGCGTCGGGTGAGGTCACGGTCGGTGGTCGGGGTCCGGGTCCCGGCCGCCAGGCCCTCGGCGTAGCGCTGCAGGAAGCCGTGCGGATCGTCGCCGCCGGCGCCCGCGACTCGGAAGGCGGCCAGCAGGAAGGTGCGGGCGAACCCTTCGAGCGCGTCCGAGCGTGTCCCCGAGAAGCTCGGGCGGGGGCCGGGCAGGGAGATGAGGGCATGCTCCGGACCGCTGTGGCGCAGGGCCGCCATCAGCAGCCCGTCGGCCACCGCCTCCCAGTGCGCTCTGGTCCAGCCGGTGTAGGGGCTGAGCGCGCGGTCTTCCGGCGGAAGCGGGATCGAGGACATGACGGGTGCTCCTTGGTCCGATCAGGCGGACCGAATCTAGGGACGACTAGATCGAACGTCAAGAAGTTCCGACCGAATGATCTGCGCTCCACTCCCCATTTGCCTTCAATCGCCTGAATTATGGGGACCTCCCCGCGAGCGACCATCAACCATTGATCACATTGGATCATTTGATCGCAATCTCTTGACTGCGATCGGAGCCGGTCGCACTATGGCGTCACCCTCACCGGTCAGCGACCGTCCGCCGATCGGGCCCCTCCCTCTCAGGCACGCTGCCCCCTGCACAGGAGCCGAGCCATGTCGCCTTCCCCGACTTCTACCCGCTGGTCGTCACCGGCTCGCTGCTCGCGGTCGTCCCGCTGGTGGTCGCCTTCGTCGCCCTCCAGCGGCACTGGAAAGCCGGCCTCACCGCGGGCAGCGTCAAGTGACTTTCCCTCACCGCTGCTTCGACCACCATCGGGAGAACCGAGTGCCCCACCGGACGACCGCGCCCGACGCGGCCCCGCGCACCCCACAGACACCGGGCCATCGCCCCCGAGCCGTGCTGGCCATGCACTCCCGGCTCGCGGTCCGGCTGATCGACCGCGCCACCCTGGGCCGCCTCACCCGGCTGGCCGACCTCGACCCGTCGCTCGTCCTCGACGACTTCACCAGTCCCGAGGCACTCACCGCCCTCGCCGAGACCGAGGTCATCATCAGCAGCTGGGGGTGCCCGCCGATCACCGAGGATGTGCTCGCCGCCGCACCCCGGCTGCGGGCCGTGCTCCATGCCGCCGGATCCGTCAAACACCACATCACCGACGCCTGCTGGGAGCGGGGCGTCCAGGTCACCTCCGCCGCCGCGGTCAACGCCCTGCCTGTCGCCGAGTACACCGTCGCCGCCGTGCTGTTCGCCAACAAGCGACTGCTGCGGATCAGCGGGGACTACCGCGAGCGGCAGGGCGCGTTCGACTGGGAGTCCGAGTATCAGGACATCGGCAATTACCACCGCACCGTCGGCATCGTCGGCGCCTCCCGGATCGGCCGCCGGGTGATCGAACTGCTCCGCCCCTACGACCTCCGGCTGCTGCTCCACGACCCGTACGTCGACGAGGACGAGGCCGCCGCCCTGGGTGCCCGACTGGTACCGCTCGACGAACTGTGCGCACAGGGTGACGTGGTGAGCGTCCACGCCCCGCAGCTCCCGGAGACCCGGCACATGATCAGCCGGGATCTGCTCGCCCTGATGCGCGACGGCGCCACTCTGATCAACACCTCGCGCGGATCCCTGGTCGACCAGGACGCCCTGGTCGAGGAGTTGGCCTCCGGCCGGCTCGACGCGGTACTCGATGTCACCGAACCCGACATCCTGCCGGCGGACTCACCGCTGTACGACCTGCCCAACGTCCTGCTCACCCCGCACGCGGCCGGCTCGCTCGGCAACGAGCTGCATCGCATGGCCGCGGCCGCCGCCGACGAGCTCGCCCGCTACACCGCCGGCCAGCCCTTCGCATACCCGGTCCAACGTGAGGAGATCCACCGGACCGCCTGATCACGCGCCGTGCCGCGACAAGAACCCGCCGGAGCTCTTCAGGAGCCCCGGCGGGTTCTTGGTCTTCGTTCGCAGACGAGTGCCCTCGCGGGCCGTCGCCGTCCGCCCGGCGCCCTACGCGATGCGCTCGCGCACGACCGGAGTCGGTGTGAACTCCGTGCCTTCCGGGGCGATGTCGTACGAGGAGGGCAGGGCCTTCAGCGCGTAGTCGAACTTCTCGGGGGTGTCGGTGTGCAGCGTCAGCAACGGCTGTCCGGCCGTGACCGTGTCACCGGGCTTGGCATGCAGTTCGATGCCCGCGCCCGCCTGCACCGGGTCCTCCTTGCGGGCCCGGCCCGCACCGAGGCGCCAGGCGGCGACGCCGATGTCGTACGCGTCCAGGCGGGTCAGTACGCCGGAGGACTGCGCCGTCACGACATGCTGCTCGCGAGCGACGGGGAGCGCGGCGTCCGGGTCGCCGCCCTGGGCGGAGATCATCCGGCGCCAGACGTCCATCGCGGAGCCGTCGGCCAGGGCCTTCTCCGGGTCGGCGTCCTTGAGTCCGGCCGCGTCCAGCATCTCGCGGGCGAGGGCCAGGGTGAGGTCCACGACGTCCTTCGGGCCGCCGCCGGCCAGCACCTCGACCGACTCGCGCACCTCCAGGGCGTTGCCCGCGGTCAGGCCGAGCGGGGTGGCCATGTCGGTGAGGAGCGCGACCGTCCGTACGCCGCTGTCGCTGCCCAGCGCGACCATGGTGGAGGCCAGTTCGCGCGCGTCCTCGATGGTCTTCATGAAGGCGCCGGAGCCGACCTTGACGTCCAGGACGAGCGCCCCGGTGCCCTCGGCGATCTTCTTGGACATGATCGAGCTGGCGATCAGCGGGATGGCCTCGACGGTGCCGGTGACATCGCGGAGCGCGTACAGCTTCTTGTCGGCGGGGGCCAGCCCGTCACCGGCGGCGCAGATCACCGCGCCGGTGGTGTCCAGGACGCTCAGCATCTCCTCGTTCGAGAGGTGGGCACGCCAGCCGGGGATGGACTCCAGCTTGTCGAGCGTGCCTCCGGTGTGGCCGAGACCGCGGCCGCTGAGCTGCGGCACGGCGGCGCCGCAGGCGGCGACCAGCGGGGCGAGCGGCAGGGTGATCTTGTCGCCGACGCCGCCGGTGGAGTGCTTGTCGGTGGTGGGCCGGGAGAGCGCGTCGAAGTTCATCCGCTCGCCGGAGGCGATCATGGCGGCGGTCCAGCGGGCGATCTCCGTACGGTTCATACCGTTCAGCAGGATCGCCATGGCCAGCGCGGACATCTGCTCGTCGGCGACCTCGCCGCGGGTGTACGCGTCGACGACCCAGTCGATCTGCTCGGGGGTCAGCTCGCCTCGGTCCCGCTTGGTGCGGATGACGGAGATGGCGTCCATGTCCTGGGTGTCCTTCCGGCCGGTACGTACGTGCGCAAGAGTCCTGAATGACTCTACGCGCATAGAGGGTGGATACGGGTGTGGCCCTCCCAACGGACGGGAGGGCCACAGCAGTTCTACTTCAGATGGTCCGGTCCGAACGCCTGCGGCAGCATCTCGTCGAGTGTGCGCAAGCCGTCCGGCGTCTCCAGGATCAGCTCCGGCCCGCCGAACTCGTACAGCAGCTGCCTGCACCTGCCGCACGGCACCAGGATCTCGCCCGCCCCGTCCACACAGGTGAAGTGGGTCAGCCGCCCGCCACCGGTGGCGTGGAGCTGGGAGACCAGGCCGCACTCGGCGCACAGCCCGATGCCGTACGAGGCGTTCTCGACGTTGCAGCCGGACACCGTACGGCCGTCGTCGACGCGTGCCGCGGCGCCGACCGGATAGTGCGAGTAGGGAACGTACGCACGCGTCATGACGGACCGTGCGGCGCTCCGCAGGGCCGCCCAGTCGACCTCCGCGGCGGCCGTCATTTGCCCTGACCCTTCCGGTACCGCATGCCGTCCGCCTTCGGCATCCGCAGCCGCTGCGCGGAGAGCGAGAGGACGAGCAGCGTGACGATGTACGGGGTGGCGCTCACGAACTCGGTCGGTACCGTGTCCGTGGCGAGGTACCAGACCAGTACGACGGCGGCGATGACGGCGCTGACCGCACCCTGGACGAAGCTCTTGCGGTAGAGCTTCCAGGCGGCGAGCGCGGCCAGCACGACCACCAGCAGGAGCAGCAGCGCGTGGACGGACTCGCCGCCGTTGCGCAGCTGGAGCGCGTCGGCGAAACCGAACAGGCCCGCGCCCATGGCGAGTCCGCCGGGCCGCCAGTTACCGAAGATCATCGCGGCGAGACCGATGTATCCCCGGCCGCCGGTCTGGCCCTCGTTGTAGATGTGCGAGGTGACCAGGGAGAGGAAGGCGCCGCCGAGTCCGGCCATGCCGCCGGAGATGATCACCGCGATGTACTTGTAGCGGTAGACGTTCACGCCGAGCGACTCGGCGGCGATCGGGTTCTCGCCGCAGGAACGCAGCCGCAGCCCGAACGGGGTCTTCCACAGGACGAAGAAGGTCACGACGAAGAGGACCGCGGCCAGAACCGTCAGCAGCGACACATTGGTGACCAGACCGCCGAGGACACCGGCCACGTCGGAGACGAAGAACCAGTGGTGCTTCTCGATCGAGTGCAGCCAGTCGGACAGGCCGGGAATCGTCACCGAGGTGATGTCGTCGGACGGTGGCGACTGCTTGGGGCTGCCGCCCTTGGCCGCCGCCTCGCCCGTGTTGAACCAGAGCTTGGCGAAGTAGGTGGTGAACCCGAGCGCCAGGATGTTGATGGCGATACCGGAGATGATGTGGTCGACGCCGAAGGTGACGGTCGCGACGGCGTGCAGCAGCCCGCCGAGCATGCCGCCGATGACACCGGCCAGCACGCCGAGCCAGGGGTCGGTCTGCCAGCCGGCCCAGGCACCGAAGAACGTACCGAGGATCATCATGCCTTCGAGGCCGATGTTGACCACACCGGCCCGCTCGGCCCACAGGCCGCCGAGACCGGCGAGCCCGATCGGCACGGCCATCGCGAGCGCCGCGCTGATCTGCCCGGCCGAGGTGACGTCCTGGGCGCCGGTGATGGCGCGTACCGCGGACAGCGCGAGCAGCGCGCCCGCGACGATCAGCAGAACGACGGGGAAGGAGAGGCGGGTGAGGCCGCCCTTGCCACCGGAGACCTTGGGGGCCGCGGGCGGCGGGGTGGAAGTCGCCGTGGCGGTCACGCCGACACCTCCTGCTGGTCGGAGTTACGGGCGGCCTGTGCGGCGAGTTCCGCGCCGACCTTGCTCTGCTGGCGCTTGAGTCCGTAGCGACGGACGACTTCGTAGGCGATGACGACGCACAGGACGATGACGCCCTGGATGACGCCGACGATCTCCTTGTCGTACCCCTCGAACTCGAGCTTTCCGGTACCGCGCTCCAGGAAGCCCCAGAGCAGCGCGCCGAGCGCGATGCCGATGGGGTGGTTGCGGCCGAGGAGGGCGATGGCGATACCGGTGAAGCCGATGCCGATGGGGAAGTCGCCACTGTACTCGTAGCTGTCGTTGAGCAGCGTCGGCATGCCGACCAGGCCGGCCACCGCGCCGGAGATCAGCATCGACGTGACGACCATCTTCTTGACGTTGACGCCGCTGGCCTCGGCCGCGGAGCCGGACTGGCCGACCGTACGCAGATCGAAGCCGAATCGGGTGCGCGAGAGCGTGAACCAGTAGGCGATGCCCGCGACGACCGCGACCACGATGAAGCCCCAGACGGGCGTCGGGGTGGTCGGGAACTCGAAGAAGTGCGAGGACTCCGGGAGCGGGGTGGTGGAGATCTTCGTGCCGGCCTCGTCGAGGTGACCGAGGCGGCCCTGCTGGAGCAGATAGCCGATGATGGCGGTCGCGATGGCGTTCAGCATGATCGTCGAGACGACCTCGCTGACGCCCCGGGTGACCTTGAGGACACCGGCTATACCGGCCCACATCGCGCCGACGATCATCGCGGTGAGGATGATCAGCGGGATCTGGAGGGCGCCCGGCAGGGTCAGCGCGCCACCGACGGCGGCGGCGAAGAAGGCGGCGAGGCGGTACTGGCCGTCGACTCCGATGTTGAAGAGGTTCATCCGGAAGCCGACGGCCACCGCGAGACCCGCGAGGTAGTACGTCGTCGCCTTGTTGAGGATGTAGACCTGGCTGTCCGACTTCACCCCGTAGTCGAACATGATGCCGAACGCGCTGAACGGTTCCTTGCCGGTGGCGGCCAGCACGAGGGCGGTCACCAGGAAGGCGACCACGATCGCGAGTACGGGGGCCGCGATCCCCAGGAGCAGCCGCTCCTTGTCGAACTTCTTCATCGGTCCTCTCCCCCGTCCCGGGGGTCGCTGTCGGCGGCGTCCGCACCGGACTCCGCATCCGTCCCGGGCTCGGCGGGCGCTTCGAGACGGCCGGAGACCGCTCCCGTCATCGCCGAGCCGAGCTCCTCCGGGGTGATGGTCGCCGGATCGGCGTCCGCGACCAGGCGGCCGCGGTACATGACGCGCAGGGTGTCGGAGAGCCCGATCAGCTCGTCCAGGTCGGCGGAGATCAGCAGCACCGCCAGGCCCTCGCGGCGCGCGTCGCGGATCTGGTCCCAGATCTGCGCCTGCGCGCCGACGTCCACGCCCCGGGTGGGGTGCGCGGCGATCAGCAGCTTCGGGGCGTGGCTCATCTCGCGGCCGACGATCAGCTTCTGCTGGTTGCCGCCGGAGAGCGAGGCGGCGGTGACCTCGATGCCGGGGGTACGAACGTCGTACTCGCGCACGATCCGCTCGGTGTCCGCGCGGGCGGCCTTGAGGTCGAGGAACGCGCCCTTGCTGTTGGGGCGCTCGGTGACATGGCCGAGGATGCGGTTCTCCCAGAGCGGGGCCTCCAGCAGCAGTCCGTGCCGGTGGCGGTCCTCGGGGATGACGGCCATGCCGTCCTCGCGGCGCTTGCGGGTCGGCGTACGGGAGATGTCGACGCCGTCCAGGGTCAGTACGCCGGTGTCGAGGTGGCGCATGCCCATGATCGCGTCGACCAGTTCGGACTGGCCGTTGCCCTCGACGCCCGCGATACCGAGGACCTCACCCTTGTGGATGGTGAAGGTGATGCCGTCGAGCACGGCACGCACCACCCCGTCCGGGTCGGTGGCGGTCAGCCGCAGGTCGTCGACGGTGAGCATCGGCGTGTCGGTGACGGTCGACTCGCGGGTCTCCGGCGACGGCAGTTCGCTGCCGACCATCAGCTCCGCGAGCTGCTTGGTCGTGGTGCGCTTCGGGTCGGCGGTGCCCACCGTCGTACCGCGCCGGATGACAGTGATCTCGTCGGCGACCGACAGCACCTCGCCCAGCTTGTGCGAGATGAAGATGACGGTCAGGCCCTCGGCCTTGAGCTCGCGAAGGTTGTCGAAGAGTGCGTCGACCTCCTGCGGCACGAGGACGGCGGTCGGCTCGTCGAGGATCAGGGTGCGGGCGCCGCGGTAGAGGACCTTGAGGATCTCCACGCGCTGGCGGTCGGCGACGCCGAGGTCCTCGACCATGGCGTCCGGGCGGACACCGAGGCCGTACGCGTCCGAGATCTCCTTGATCTTTGCGCGGGCCCGGTCGCCGATCCCGTACAGCTTCTCGGAGCCGAGGACGACGTTCTCCAGGACGGTGAGGTAGTCGGCGAGCATGAAATGCTGGTGCACCATGCCGATGCCGCGCGCGATGGCGTCACCCGGGTTGTGGAACGAGACCTGCTCGCCGTCCACCGCGATGGTGCCCTCGTCCGGCCTCTGCATGCCGTAAAGGATCTTCATCAGAGTGGACTTGCCGGCACCGTTCTCGCCGACGAGAGCGTGGACGGTGCCGCGACGCACGGTGATGTCGATGTCGTGGTTGGCCACGACCCCGGGGAACCGCTTGGTGATGCCGCGGAGCTCCACGGCATGGGGACTGCTGGACGCGTTGATGGCGCACTCTCCTTGGCAGGAGCGGAGGGCGGAGGGCGGAGGGCGGAGGCGGTGGGGCGGGATGCGGTGGGGGCGGAAAAAGGTACCGCGCCCGGCATGCGCTACGCGCGTAGTGCCACCGAATCGTTGGCCACCCGATAGCGGGTGACCAACAGTGCGCGTACGACTACGTTCCGGGCCCGGCCGGAAGGCGTACGCGAGTCGAGCCCGGCCGAGCAGCCGAAGCAGCCAGGGGGCGCCCGCGACATCCCGCCGTCCGCCCCGAGGGCGGCCAGGCGGAACGCCGCGGGCACCCCCTCGCCCGGGCCCCGATCGACGGGTCGGATCAGGTCGTGGTCTTGACCGTGACCGTGCCGTCGACGATCTTCTTCTTCGCCGCGTCGAGCTGCGTCTGGATGTCCTTGATGTGGTCACCCGTGGTGGTCAGCGAGACGCCGCCCTTGGCCAGGGAGTACGACTGGACGCCGGCCACCGGCTTGCCGTCCTTGACGGACTTGATCAGGTCGTAGACACCGCCGTCGACGTTCTTGACGACCGAGGTCAGGATCGTGTCCTTGTACTTCGCCAGCGCCGGGTCCAGGGCCTGGTCGGAGTCGACACCGATGGACCAGGCGCCCTTCTTGCCCGCGACGGCCTCGATCGAACCGGCACCCGAGCCGCCCGCGGCGGCGAAGATGACGTCCGCACCCTTGTCGAGCATGCCCTTGGCGGCTTCCTTGCCCTTGTCGGGGCTGCCGAAGCCGGACAGGTCCGAACCGGTGGACAGGTACTGGATCTGCACCTTGGCCTTCGGGTTCGTGTCCAGAACACCCTGCTGGAAGCCCGCGGCGAACTTCTTGATCAGCGGAAGGTCCACACCGCCGATGAAACCGACCTGGCCGTCCTTCGACTTCAGCGCCGCCGAGACACCGGCGAGGTACGAGCCCTGCTCCTCGGTGAAGACGATGGAGTCGACGTTCTTCGCGTCGGAGACCGAGTCGACCAGGCCGAAGTTGACCTTCGGGTACTTCGCGGCCATCTTGTCGACCGCGTCCTTGTAGGCGAAGCCGATGGCTATGACCGGGTTGTAGCCGCCCTCGGCGAGCGACTGCAGACGCTGCTCACGGTCGGCCGGGGTCTCACCGTTCTTGGCGGTGAGCTCCTTCGTGTCGGCCTTGAACTCGGCCTTGGCCTTGTCCAGACCACGCGCGGCGGAGTCGTTGAACGAGTTGTCGCCCCGGCCGCCCACGTCGTAGGCCATGCCGATCTTCATCTGGCCCTTCTCCTTGGAGCTGGTGCTCTCGTCGGACGAACTGCCGCACGCGGTGGCGGTGAGCGCGAAAGCCGCGGTGATGGCACACGCAGCGGTGATCTTGGATACCCGGCGCAAGGGAAGGCTCCTTCAAACCTGACCGAAGCGCCTCTTCCGGCGCTGGTTTCGCCGAGATCGTAACGCGCGTAGATGTCAGATAAAGCCCTGTACGGAAGCCGTTATCGGATCGTCGCGAACCTGAGGTGACCTGTCCGGTTACGAACGGTTGCCGTCGAGCAAAGCCGCGGCGGTGAAAAGCTCCACGCCAACGGTGATCGCCTCCTCGTCCGCGTCGAAATCACCCCGGTGCAGATCAAGACGCCGGGTGTCACCGGGCGTGCGCACCCCGAGCCGCGCCATGGCCCCCGGGACGCGCTCCAGATACCAGGAGAAGTCTTCCCCGCCGAGGCTCTGCTCCGTGTCCTCGATCGCATACGATCCGCGGCGCCCGGCCATCGCGGCGGCCAGCAGATCGGTCACGGCCGGATCGTTCACGACCGGCGGGACCCCGCGGATGTAGTCGATCACCGACTTGGCCCGGTGCATTCCGGCCACCTCGTCGATCGCGGCGTGGACCAGGTCCGGCGCCTCCCGCCATGCCGCCAGATCCAGGCAGCGGACCGTTCCCGACAGCTCGGCATGCTGGGGGATCACATTGCACGCGTGCCCGGCCTCCAGCCGCCCCCAGGTCACGGCGAGCCCGGCCCGCGCGTCGACCCGCCGCGCCAGCAGCGCGGGCACCTCGGTGGCCACCTTGGCGGCGGCGGTGACCAGGTCGGTGGTCAGATGCGGCCGGGCGGTGTGCCCGCCGGGCCCGTCGAGCGTGACCTCCAGCCGGTCGCAGGCGGAGGTGATCGCCCCGACCCGCAGCCCGATCCTCCCCACGTCGACCTTCGGGTCGCAGTGCACCCCGATGATCCGCCCGACGCCTTCCAGCACTCCGTCCTCGATCACATCGGGCGCACCGCCGGGCAGCACCTCCTCGGCGGGCTGGAAGATCAGCCGCACGGGGTGCGGCAGCAGCCCCTGCCGGTCGAGCTCGGCGAGCACGAGCCCGGCGCCGAGGACGGTCGTCGTGTGAATGTCGTGCCCGCAGGCGTGCGCCCGGTCGGGGACGGTGGACCGGTACGGGACCCCGTCCTTGGTGTCCGGAATGGGCAGGGCGTCGATGTCCGCGCGCAGGGCGAGCATGGGACGGGTGCCACCGCCCGCCCGTCGCCCACCACCACCCTTGTCCGAGCTTCGCGCCCCTCCCGATGTGCCCACGTCGCACAGGAGCCCGGTTCCGGTGGCGAGCACCCGGGGCCGGAGCCCGGCCTTCTCCAGCCGCGCCTTGAGCGCAGCGGTGGTGCGGAACTCCTGGTTGCCGAGCTCGGGGTGCATGTGCAGGTCGCGCCGGAACGCGATCAGCTCGGCCCGCAGGGGTTCGGGCAGCCTGCCGGGCAGGGCGGCGTCCTCGGGCAGGCCGGCATCGGAATCGCGGGACATCGACTGGTTCACCTAGTGAAGGGTAGGCGCCTCCCCCCGTCAACTGACCATGAAACAAGAAAAGTTCAGCCACATAGACGAATAAATGACCGGGTCGTCGCGTGTGAGGCGGTAACGAGGTGGGTACACTCGCCCTTTTTGCTCCTCGGCACACGAAGAGAGACGGGGCCACCCGCCACGCACCCCCGGTCGCCCTCGCGACCCGTCCTGGCCGCCCCGCCCCACCCCGGGACAGCTGCCCGCCAATTCGCCCCGGCCACGCCCCGGCCCACGGGCACCGCACAAACGCAGCTCTCCGCATCGCCCCGGCAGGCGAGGAACGGCGCTCAGGCAGCAGCGGGCCTGGTGGCAGGCTGGAGCCTGAAGGAAAGGGCCTCCATGAGGGCCTTGTTCCTGGTGTTCTGAAAGGCGGCGATCTTCCAGTCACCGTCCGCCCGGCGGGCCAGGGCGTAGGTCTGGATCTTGTCGAGCCTCCCCGGCCTGCCCTTGTGGACGGCACCGCGAGTGACGACCAGGGCGGCGTCGGGACCGGTGAGGCGCATGCTCACGATCTCGCTCGCGAGCCGGGTGCCCTTGAGAAAACCGTCGAACAGGGCCTGGTGAGCGGTGCCGATCTCAGCACCCCCGGTGTAGAGCGTGCCGACATACGTGATGTAAGTGGCGTCGGCGGTGAACTCGGCCCCGTAGGCCGCCCCGTCGCCCGCGTTCCAGGCAACGGTGAGGCGGTCCAGCACGGGTCGCATTGACCTGGTGGGTCCACCCACCGATCCGCCCCTGCGAGGCAGCCGTGGAGGCAGCTCGTCAGTACAACGTCGGCACCCCGGTCGATCACGAACGTGACACCCCAGGGTGCGGGTGTCACGTTTCGTTCGGGGGTGGGGGTGTGACGACTCATGCCTCCGTGATCGCCGTCGCCCGCCAGGGCGCCAGGCGCTGTACGTCGCGGGCCGTCTCCGTGACACCGCTCAGGAAGCCCTGGGCGCGCGGCGACGCCGTGTCGCGCAGCCACTCCGGGGCGATGTCGCAGACCGCGACCTTGACCTCCGTGCCCGCCAGCGCCAGCGGCAGCGTGTGGACCACCGTGGACGGGAAGCTGAGGACCGTGCGGCCGATCGGGCCGCGGCGGGCGATGAGTTCCAGAGGGAGATCCGGACGGACGATCTCCAGGCCGGTGGCAGCTTCCAGGGCGTGCAGCTTGTCGGCGGACTCCCGGCGGTGGGCGAAGTAGCGGGTCGCGCCGTGAGTACGGGCCAGGGCGGCGACCGCCTCCAGGTACTGGGCCTGGTCGATCACGCCCGTCTCGGCCAGGGACGTGCCGACCAGGTCCGCGCCCTTGGTGAGGAGCGGCGGGCCGAAGCGGGCGCGGGTCCAGGCGAAGGTGTTGGGGGTGACCGTGACGCCGGCCGGAGCCTCGACCGGCATGGCGGTGAACACCTCGACCTCGCGGGTCGCGGACGGGGTGAAACGGCGGCGGGCGGCGGCCGTGACCGGGGCCAGGATCAGGTCGCGCGGGCCCGAGCTGCCCCGCCGGTGCCAGCGCACCAGCCTTTCGCCACGGGCGATTTGGGCGACGAACTCCATCGTGGCCGTACCGTCGTCGACCACCGTGAGCCGGCGGGCGCGGACCGTGGACAGGAGGAGCTGCACGTAGCGGGAGAACGGGTCGCCGATCACGATCCGGTCCGCCCTGCGCAGCAGTCCCGTCAGGGCCCGGAGGGTCTTCAGCGGCGCGCTCGCCCCGCCGCGCGCCTCCTGCCAGCGGACGTTGACGCCCTCGTCGCGAGCCAGCTCCGCCATCCGGCGCAGCTGGCCGCGCGACATCGGGTCGACCGGGGGGAGGACGACGACCGTTATGTCCGCCAGGACATGGTCGTCGCCTCCCTCTGTGAAGGCCCACTCCAGGACGTTCAGGAGCTGGACCGGGCTCTCGACGAAGGCGAGGTTCACCGGTCGGCCCGTCAGACCGCGACCGGCTCGGCGGCCGGGGCCGCCTCGGTGTTCTCGGCGACGACGCCCGCGACGCGGCGGAGCTTCTTCATCGGGCCGAGCTCGGACTCGTACACCTTCTTGACGCCGTCACCGAGGGAGGCCTCGATGGTGCGGATGTCGCGGACCAGTCGGGTCAGGCCCTGCGGCTCGACGGAGGCGGCCTGGTCGGAGCCCCACATGGCCCGGTCGAGGGTGATGTGGCGCTCGACGAACGCGGCGCCGAGGGCGACGGCGGCGAGGGTGGTCTGCAGGCCCGTCTCGTGGCCGCTGTAGCCGATCGGGACGTTCGGGTACTCCTGCTGGAGGGTGTTGATGACCCGGAGGTTCAGCTCCTCGGCCTTCGCGGGGTACGTCGACGTGGCGTGGCAGAGAAGGATGTTGTCCGAGCCGAGGACCTCGACCGCGTGGCGGATCTGGCGCGGGGTCGACATGCCGGTGGAGAGGATGATCGTGCGGCCCGTGGCGCGCAGCGAGCGGAGCAGCTCGTCGTCGGTGAGGGAGGCGGAGGCGACCTTGTGGGCGGGGACGTCGAACTTCTCCAGGAAGGCGACGGCCTCGGTGTCCCACGGGGAGGCGAACCAGTCGATGCCGCGCTCGGCGCAGTGGTCGGAGATGGCGCGGTACTCGGCCTCGCCGAACTCGACGCGGTGGCGGTAGTCGATGTACGTCATCCGGCCCCAGGGGGTGTCGCGCTCGATGTCCCACTGGTCGCGCGGGGTGCAGATCTCCGGGGTGCGCTTCTGGAACTTGACGGCGTCGCAGCCGGCTTCGGCGGCCACGTCGATCAGCGCGAGGGCGTTGTCGAGGTCGCCGTTGTGGTTGATGCCGATCTCACCGGTGATGTAGACGGGCTGACCCGGGCCGGCGGTGCGGGTGCCGAGGGTGCGCAGACGGGAGGTGCTCATGGGGGTGTTTCCTTACTTGGTGGTGGACTTGGTGGGGGTGGAAAGGTGGCCGGTGAGGGTGGGCCCGAGCAGCCACGCCGCGATTTCGCGGATGGCGCCGAAGCCGCCGGGGGTGGTCGTGACGGCGCGCGCCGCGGCGCGTACCGAGTCATGGGCGCTCGCTACGGCGACGGGCCAGCCGGCGACGGCGAAGCAGGGCAGGTCGTTGACGTCGTTGCCGACGTAGAGCACCCGCTCGGGGGCGATGCCGTGCTCGTCGCACCACTGCTTGAGGGCGAGGTCCTTGCGGTCGATGCCGTGCAGGACGGGGACCTTGAGCTTGTTGGCGCGGGCGGCGACGACCGGGTTCTGTTCGGTGGAGAGGATCAGGAGGTCGAGGCCCGCCCTGCGCAGGGCGGCGATGCCCAGACCGTCTCCGCGGTGGACGGCGACGATCTCGCGTCCGTCGGAGTCGATCAGGACCCGGTCGTCGGTCTGCGTGCCGTCGAAGTCGAGGACGACCGCGTCGATGTCCTCGCGGGTCGGCAGCGGTGACGGGTCCAGGAGCGGTGCGAGGGCGCGGGCGCGGGCCAGGTCGTGCGGGTCGTCGATCTCCAGGACCCGGGCGGGGTCGGTGGTGACCAGCGCGGTGTGGCCGAAGAAGCGGTGCCGGTGGGTACGGAAGCCCGCGACGTCCATCGCGTAGGCGGCACCGGTCTCCAGCAGGTCCTGCGGCCGGTCCTGGCGGCGCGGGCGGACGGCCTTGTCGTGGTTGACGCCGTAGGTGTCGTCCTCGACCGCGCTGCCGTCGCGCCAGATGAAGCCGTGGAACGGGGCGACGGTGACGGCCGTGTCGGCGCCGTCGCGGGCGACCGCGGCGGCCACGCCGTCGATGTCCTCGCGGGTGACGAACGGGCTGGTGCACTGGACGAGCAGCACCACGTCGGCGATGCGCTCGTGCATCGCCTCGTACGCGTCGAGTGCGTGCAGGACCGCCGCCTCGCTGGTCGCGGTGTCGCCCGCGATGGCCGACGGACGCTGGACGCAGTGCACGCGCTCGGCGGCGCCGAGCGCCTCGCCCGCCGCCCGGGCCGCCTCCGCGATCGCCGCGTCGTCCGTGGTGACGACGACGTCCGTGACCTCGCGGGCGGTCAGGCAGGCGCGGACCGCGCGGGCGACCAGCGGTATGCCGCCGACCTGGGCGAGGTTCTTGGCCGGGACGCCCTTGGATCCGCCGCGGGCGGGGATCACGGCGAGCACGGTCGGGTCCGGCTTGGGTGCCGAGGTCGGCGTCATCTCTGCTCCTGGATTGGTTGTCACAGCTCGCCCATCCGCCGGATCACGGGGGCGACCCGCTGGACGCCCTGTCGGTACGCGCCGCGCGCGGCTTCCCGTACCGCGTCGCGGACCACGCCCCGCACCCCGCCGGTCTCGCGCGGCGCGGCGGCGCCGGGCAGCGGGTGGCCGTCGGGGGCCAGGTGGTGGCGGGCGAGGATGCCGGGCAGGTAGCCGGGGGCGGTGGCGGGGGTGTAGTACGGGGCGAGGTCGGGCAGGCGGGGCGTGGCCAGCAGCGCCTCGACGCGGGCCCGTGCGGTTTCGTAAGCCGAGTCGTAGGTGCCGTCGGCGGCGACGCCCTGGCCGGCCAGCCACGTCTCGTCGGGCTCCGGGTGGGAGCCGCCGTCGAGCCGGTCCCACGAGGTGAGCAGGCCCGAGCCGATGAAGTGGTGGTTTCCGAGGGCCTCGCGGACGCCGAGGTCGCTGAGGATCGCGGTGGGGATGCGCCGGTGCAGGGACTCCAGCGCGGCGGTCGAGGAGACCGTGACCAGCAGGTCGGTGCGGTCGAGGACCTCGCCCATGTGTCCGTACACGAGGCGAAAGTTGGGCGGCAGTCCGCCGGGCAGCTTCTCCGCGAGCCGCTGGTACGGGAGTTCTTCGATGTGTGTGGTGTGCTCGCCGGGCTTGGAGCGCAGCTTCAGCAGCACCTCACGGTCCGGGTGCAGCCTGGCGTGCTCGACGAGCCTGCGCAGCAGGTACGTACGGTCGGCGCGGGACGCCGGTACGGAGGGCTGGGCGGCGAACACCACGGTGTCGCGGCCCTGCTGCGGCCGGTGCGGGGCGCCGCCGAGGAACGGCAGTGCGGCCTCCGTGACGGCCGAGGCATCGGCGCCCACTCCCTCGTACACGGCGCGGAAACGCTCCGCGTCGTGGCGGGAGTTTGCGAGGACGACGTCGGCGCCGTGCCGCAGCAGCAGACCGTCGGCGAGCTTCTCGTAGACGACACCGACATAGCCGGTGACGACGACGGGCCTGGCGGGCAGTCGCAGGGCGGCGAGGCCGTGCAGCATGGCCTGGACCGCGCCGCCGACGAGAGCGAGGACCACGACGTCGTACCCCTCGTCCCGCACGGTGTGCAGGAACTCGACGGCCGTCACTTCGCGCACTCGGCCGGTCTCGACCCCTACGTCTCCGACTTCGGCGAGCTGCCGGGCGGTCGGGGTGGCCCGGCCGCGCAGGAGCAGTCCGCTGATCTCGACCGGCCGTTCCGCTGCGCGGGGCGCGTCCGGGGACCCGGTGGTCAGGCGGCGCGCGGTGAGCGCGCCCCATTTCCACCGGGTGTCCGAGTCGGCGAGTACGGCGACCCGGAGCGCCGAGGTCTTGCTGGTACGTGGGGGCACGTCCTAGAAGTTAGGAAGGCATTTCAATTCATGGCCCAACGTGATGGCAACAGATGGTTAACAGCCCGCCGACGCTTGGCGAATCAGCTTCACAAAAGGCCCCTTGTCGCTGCGGATTCAGCCTGGTTCATCGTTCCGACATTCGCCGTTCACCTGCCGTCCCTCTTGGGGCCAGGGCAAATGACGAGCGCCCGCCTAGCGTGAGACGGGTGGTTAAGCTCTCCGTCATCGTGCCGTTCTACAACGTGCAGACATACGCCCCCGACACCCTGAGAAGCCTGCGGGCCAACGCCCGCGAGGACTTCGAATTCATCCTCGTCGACGACTGTTCGACCGACGGGACCGCGGACATACTGCGCCGCGCGGAGGACGAGATTCCGGGGGTGGTCGTCAGCAGACACAAGCAGAACGGCGGGTTGGCCACCGCCCGGAACACCGGACTGGACGCGGCCCGCGGCGAGTACCTCGCCTTCCTGGACGGCGACGACTGGCTGGCCCCCGGGTACCTCTCCCGGCTGCTGGCCCGGACCGAGGCACTGGGCTGCGACTTCGTCCGCACCGACCATGTGCAGGTCGACGGCAGGACGCGCACGGTGCACCGCGTGCCGCACGGCCGGCGCGACGAGGTCATGGACCCGCGGGACGCGATCCTGCCCGCCGCGCGGACCACCTCGGTCGACTACCCGTACGCCTGGGCGGGCCTCTACCACCGTCGGCTCCTGGACCGCGGACTGCTGCACTTCACGGACGGTCTGCGCACCGCCGAGGACCGGCCGTGGATCTGGCGGCTGCACCGCGAGGCGGATTCCTTCGCGGTACTCGGTTTTCTCGGCATTTTCTACCGGCGCGGCGTCGCCTCGTCACTGACGCAGATCGGTGACGTACGCCAGCTCGATTTCATTCGCTCATTCGACCAAGTGGTACGAGAAACGGCGGAGGACCCCAACGCGCAGGTCCTTCTGCAGAAAGCGGTCCGCACCTATTGCGCCATCATTTTTCATCACATGAGTTCGATGGAGAGATTCGAACCCGCCGTGGCCCGGGCCCTGAAGTCGATGAGTGCGGCCGCACTCAAGCGGATGCCGCAGGACGTGCTGGACGACGCCCTGGACGCGATGGACGTACAGCGCGCGACCCTGCTGCGCCGGCTGCGTCGCCGCCCGGTCGCCGCGAAGGAGGTGGCGGCCGCATGAGCAGCAGCCGGACCCGTACGACGCAGATCTTCCTCGCCTCCACCCTCTACGGCGCCGCCACCCTCGCGGCCGCGCTGGACGCGGGCGCCTTCGCGGACGCCGACCGCCGCATCCTGCTCGTCTCGAACAATGCGGCGATTCCGGAGACGACACCCGCCGTCGACGCGATGCCCGGGTTCGACGCGCTGCGCGGCCGTTTCGACGACGTGGTGTCGTGGAACGAGACCATCGCCCCGTTCCACCCGAGCGGCTGGGCCCCGCGCCCGGACGACGTGCCGCTGTGGGAGCGCCATCTGCGCCTCGCGTGGGGACTCGGGGACGACACCGTCGAGCTCGCGATCGAGTCGATCCAGGTCAACCCGGCCATGGCGGTCGCCCAGATGTTCACCGGCGCACCGATCGACGTGTACGCGGACGGGCTGATGAGCTACGGCCCGACCAGGAACAAGATCGACCCGCTGACCGGCACCCGGGTGCGGCGGCTGCTCCATCTCGACCTCGTGCCGGGACTGAAGCCGCTGCTGCTCACGGAGTTCGGGGTCGCGCCCCAGGTCGTGCCGACCGAGGCGTTCCTCACGGTGCTCGGTGAACTGGCCGACGCCCGCGATGTGGTGGGGAGTGTGCCGTCCGTCCGGGCGCCCGCGCTGCTGCTCGGCCAGTACCTTTCCGCGCTCGGGCTGATCAGCGCGGCGGAGGAGGAGGAGCTGCATCTGCGCATGATGCGCGGGGCGGTCGAACTCGGCCACACGCGGCTGGTGTTCAAGCCGCACCCGACGGCGCCGGCGCAGTGGTCGCGGACGATGGAGGCGGAGGCGGAGAAGCTCGGCGCGGAGCTGACCGTGCTGGACTCGGGGGTGCTGACCGCGCCGGTGCTCGCCGAGGTGCTGTACCAGCGGATGCGGCCGGCGCTGGTCGTCGGCTGCTTCTCGACCGCGCTGCTCACGGCGTCCGCGTTCTACGGTCTGCCGGTCGCCCGGGTCGGTACGGAGATGTTGCTGGACCGGCTGTCGCCGTTCGAGAACAGCAACCGGGTTCCGGTGACGCTGGTGGACGCCCTGGTTCCGGACCTCGGCGACCGGCGGGCGGTCACAGCGGCGGGGGCGGTGGCACCGGTCGAGCTGAACGAGCTGGTCACGGCGGTCGGCTTCACGATGCAGCCGAAGATCTATCCGGAGCTGCGGACGGCCGCGGAGCGGTATCTCTCCACCCATCTCACGGCGACGACCTGGCGCTACTTCAAGCGCAAGCGGCTCACCTCGCTGGGGCTGCCGGGTGGAGTGCCCGCGCAATTCGCGTTCCTGCCGCGGAACGCCGCGGTGCGCAGGGTTGCGCGGCGGGCGAAGACGTTGCGGCGGGTTGTGCTCCGCTGAGACGGCTCGACCGGGTGCTCCGTTCCGAGCCCGCCCGGCGGCGATCAGGGCGAAGAGGGGGGCGGGGCGCCTGATCGGCGCCCCGCCCCCCTTCGCCGTGCCGTCAGATACGCACGCCGCCCTGGATCACCCGGAGGTCCGCGGCGTTCGCCTCGGTGACCTTCCAGAGTTCCTGCTGCCTGCCGTGCACATCGGCGACCGTCGCCGCGTGGTCGTCCAGCAGCCCCGCCGCCCGCTCCACGAGCCGCGCCCCGAGGTGCCGGTCGTGGACGGAGATGCCCCACTCCGGCCGGTCGATGTCGGACAGGAAGTACGCCATCTTCGGGTGCGAGATGAGGCTGATGATCGGCGTACCGCAGCCGAACGGGATCATGCCGGCGTGCCCGCGCATCCCGATGACCAGCTTGGTCCGGGCGTACGTGGACCGGATCTCATGGTTCTCGAAGTCGTACATCGGGATGACCGGCAGTGAGATGCCGTGCTCGCGCCGCAGGTCGAAGGCGATCCGCTCGTCGTCCAGCGAGTGCGCCACACACTTCACCTCGGCGCGCTTGCCGAGTTCCTTCACCGCGGTGGCCATCTCGGCGAGGAAGTGCGCGTAGTCATGGCCGAAGCGAAGTCCGGCCCGGTCGTACGCGGCGTTGATCAGCACGGTGTTCTCGCGCTGCACGGGGTCGGTCCACCCCTTCACCAGCTGTCGGGTGACCGTGGTCGGGCAGGGCTGGAAGCGGACCTTGTCGTGCAGCGACGACGGCAGGAGCTCGCGGACCTTTTCGATGGAGCCGTGGTTGCGCAGCCCGAAGAACGAGGCGCGCTCCACCAGCTTCCGCAGCGAGGAGAGGAACCGGTCCCGGCCATGGCCGTACGCCTGGCCGTCGAAGGCGTTGAATCCGACGGCGTACACCATGACGGGTACGTCGATCCGCTCCAGCAGCTTGTCGGGGACGTTCCACTGCCAGCCGCTGTTGCCGTTCGGCGCGGTGTCCGGGATGAAGAGGCCGCCGCCGCCGATGACCAGTCCGCGCCGGGCGTTGACCCGTTCCAGCGCGGCCTCGTCGAAGAGGCGGTGGGCGTGGACCGAGTGCCAGCGGGCCGGGCCGGTGTCCTGGCCGAACGCCAGCCGGACGCTCTCCGGGAGCAGCTTGTCCCCGGCGTTGCCCTGCCGCTCCATGTAGAAGGCGACATGCGCGAGCTGCTCGGCGGCCGGTCCCTCCGCAGGGGTGGGCAGGTCCTTGGTGCGCTTGTGCATCAGCCGGTTCGCCCGGTGGGTCGGGTCGACGCCGAGCCCTTCGAGTGCGTACGCCGCCGCCGTGGCGTCGTCGCCGTGGATCCAGGCGATCTGGGCGAGCCGCGCGAAGGAGGTCGCGGCCCGGTTGGGGGCGGCGGTGGCGAGGAGGAGCTGGGCGCGGGCCTCCTCGTAACGGGAGACGCTCATCAGCGCGTGGCCGAGCACCTCGTGCGGCCAGGCGTCATCGACGGGTATCCGGACGCCGCCGAGCAGGTCGGCCGCCTCCTGATACTCACCGGCGGCGATGTGCGCGGCGGCGACCCGGCGGGCGCTCTCCGGGTCGCCGGTGCGGCGGACGTGCGCGGTCCCGTAGTGCACCAGCAGGTCATGGTGCTTGGTGCCGGGCAGCGCGAGGTACGCGGCGTGGAACTCGGCGCCGGACAGCTCGAACTCACGCCAGCGGTCCTCGGCCTGGCCGTAGCCGGCCTCGCCGCCCTGCCAGGGCTTGTGCCGCCCGGTGAAGTGCAGGATCGCGGTGGTGTCGGGCACCGGCAGGTCGCCGGAGAGCCGTCGCTTGACGAAGTTGTAGCGGGCGTCGAGCTGCACGAAGTCACCGTCGAGGACAGCGTTCAGGATGCCCTGGTCGTGCTTGTCGAGCTCGTACGTGCCCGCGCGGCCGACCTCGTCGATCTTCGCGCAGAACGCGTCGCTCAGGTACTCGCGCTGGATGACCAGCAGCCCGCTGTTGAGCTTGTGCTGCCCGTAGAAGAACTGCGGCACAGCGGCCAGGCCGTCGCGCAGCTTCAGCAGTTCGCCGAGATCGCCGAGGACCACCATGTCGGTGTCCAGGGTGATCACGGTGTCGTAGTCGCGCACCCGGAACACGTCGAGGATGAAGTACGCCTTGCGGACCAGGTAGTTGTCCTGGTCGCCCTTGGCGTACGAGTCGTAGTGCTCGGCGTCCACCCGGCGGAAATCGATGCGCGGGTGCAGCGCCCGGATCTGGGCGACGGAGGCGGGGCGCAGTCCGTCGTGCAGGACGAGGAAGTCCTCGCAGACGCCGGGGTTGGACAGGGCGAGGCTGCGCAGCAGAGCCAGGAAGCCGGGCAGGTAGTTCTCGTCCACGAAGCTCGCGAAGGCGACGCGGCGCTTGCCGGTGAGCGCATTCGCGGGCGCGGGGGTCCGGGGCGCGGGCACGGGTGCGTACGCGGTGGTCGCGGTGGGCGTCGTCATCGCAGTCTGATCCTCATATCGGTGACGCTCTGGGCGCGTTCCATGACCCACGCCTTTTCGCTGGTGTACTCGTGCACGGAGGTGATGGGCATCTTCATCGCGGCGGGCAGGCGGTAGGCGCCGCTCTCGTAGAAGTCGAAGCCGATCAGGTCGAGCTGCGAGCTGACGTCCAGGTAGTCCAGCAGCCACAGCATGTTGAAGCCACTGGTGGGGATCGCCGGCCAGACGTCGGCGCCGACCTTGCCGATGTCCCGCAGCGGCCAGCGCAGCGATTCGTCGCCGAGGTACTTCTGGGCGCCGGGTACGAGCCGGTTGCGCAGCGAGTACTTCCAGTCGCCGGAGAGCCCCCCGAAGACCAGCCGGGTGTCGACCTTCCGGTCCCAGTTGAAGCCGTGCTTGTGGATGGTGGCGTGGATGTCGGTGCGCTTGCCGGTCGCCGACGGGTCGATCCGGTACGAGTTGAAGCGGACGACCAGGTCGTACGCGTCGATCTCGGCTCCCATCGAACTGCTGCCGACGCGCTGCGAGTTGGCGATCAGACAGATCGACTTGCCGGCTATCCGGTTACGGAACTCGCCGAGCGTGGTCCATTCGACGTCGCCGAAGGTGGGGTCACCGATCGAGCCGCGCCTCCGGGTCCGGCGCTGCTCGGCGTAGAGCGCGATCAGGTCGGTGAGGAGGGCGAGGTCGGTGGGGCCGGTGGAACCGCCGGCGCCGCTGCCCGCCAGCCCGCCGGCCTCCATCGCGAGGCCCAGGTACTGGGACGCGGCCTCCTGGATCTCCGGCACCGGGGCTCCGGCCCGGTCCTGGGTGAGCAGCGCGCCGATCAGCCGGGGCCGGGCCGCGCGCCAGTCGCCGCGCGCCTGCAGTTCCAGGCCTTCGGCCCAGGACTCGGTGACGGACCGGCCGGTGAACTCGCCGGCTTCCGGGCAGTCGCGCTCCAGCTTCCGCAGGAGCTCGTCCTGGCGCTCGGCACCGGCCCGCAGGCCGGCGATCTTCGCCGCCACACCGAAGCCGTCCTCGTCGGTGAGCCCGAGGTAGCGCTCGTACGCCTCGACCGCGGCGTTCTCCGCTCCCATCGCCTCCAGCGTCCGGGCCCGCAGCCGCCAGCCGGCGCGGGAGCGCCTGCGCTGGGTGAGCACGGTGTCCGTGATGAGGATCGCGAGCTTCAGCTCGTCCTCGTAACCGCAGTCCAGCGCCTTGTTGCCGACCGCGAGCAGCGGGTCGAGCAGTGCGTCGCCGAGCACGAGCGAGGATCCTGACCCGCCCTTGCCCGGGCGCCGCAGCAGCGGGAGCGGGGAGGCAGCGGCGGCCGTCTGCTCCATGGTGGCGTGGGTGGCCAGCAGGTTCCGCAGCGCCTCCGCAAGCGCCGTACGCCGCCGGTCGAGCCCGGCGACCAGCTTCCCGCTGTGCGCGGCACAGGCGCGCAGGCAGGTCTCCAGTTCCGTCGGGAGGACGGTGGCGAGGTGGGACGTTCCGCCTTCGGGCGAGGCCGAGTCCTCCGCGTCACGTTGCCGTGGCCAGCGGGTGCGGGCTTTCGTCATGGCGCTCCAAGCGTGTGGTGCCCGTGGGGGGAAGGGGGCGTGAGAAGAGGTACGGATGTTCGGCAACCGTGTGAGGTTCCGTAGCACGCTAAGAAACCTGAACGGCCGCGAGATGAACTCGCCCTGTCAGCACGGGAAACTGCTCCCTTCCCGCCCGTTCCGGAGCCGTCGGCGCCCTAGCCTGAGCCTCGCCGCTGTTGGAAGGGGCGTCAGTGACCATCACTCCGGAGATGCCGGGCAGGACGATCGAGCGGGTTTCCACCGCCCGCGCGCAGGTGGGGCCCCGGTCACCACAGGCGCGCCCCGCACCCCGGCTGCGGGCCCTCGACGGGCTGCGGCTGGTCGCCGCGCTGATGGTCGCGGCGTACCACTACGGGGGCCGGGGCGGTGAGATCACCACGGCGTGGGGAGTCTCCGCCGCCTCCCTGTTCCCGTCCGCCCACACGTGGTTCGCCTACGGCTGTCTCGGCGTACAGATCTTCTTCGTCATCAGCGGTTTCGTGATCTGCATGAGCGGCTGGGGCCGTTCGCTCGCGTCGTTCTTCGCTTCGAGGGCGGCCAGGCTGCTGCCCGCGTACTGGGCGTCGGTCGTCCTCGTGACCCTGGTCTTCGCGCTGCCGACGGTGGCGTACAAGGCGGTCTCGCCCAGCGACGCGCTGGTCAACCTGACGCTGCTGCAGCAGCCGCTGGGCGTGGACCGGGTGCTGGGCGTGTGCTGGACGCTGTGGGCGGAGATCCGGTTCTACGCCCTGTTCGCCGTGTGTGTCGTCCTGCCGGGGGCCAACCGGCGACGAATCGTCATGTTCTGCGCCGCGTGGACGCTGGCAGCGGCGCTCGGCAAGGCATCCGGCGAGCCACTGCTCGACGTGGTCCTGATGCCGGCGTACGCCCCGTTCTTCATAGGCGGCATCGGGCTCTACCTGGTCCACCGCAACCGGCGGGACGCCACGGCCTGGGGCATCGTCGGCGTCAGCTGGCTGCTCGGCCAGCACTTCGCGGTGGCCGATCTGTGGCACCCGGCGGGCCCGCACGCCTTCTCGTACCGCTCGTCACTGGTCATCATCGCGATCGTGACCGCCGGTTTCGCTGCGGTCGCCGCCATCGCGCTGGGCGCCCTGGCCCGCTTCGACCACCGGTGGCTGACCGTCGCGGGAGCTCTGACGTACCCCTTCTACCTGGTCCATGAGCATCTGGGCTGGGTGGCGGTGAACATGCTCCATCAGCGCCTCGGGGTCCCCGCGTGGGCGACGGTGGTTCTCACGGTGGTGCTGATGCTGGGGCTGGCCTGGCTGCTGCACCGGTACGTGGAGCGGTGGCTCACACCGCGGCTGCGCAGATCACTGACGGGCGGTGCGGGCCGCCCCGCCTGATCACCGCTCAGCGCGACCCGTACCGCGCCTCGATCCCCGCGACACTGCCGCAGCCCGCCGGACTCACCCTGAACCGGCCGCCCGTCCGCCTCACACGCTGCTGAGCGAGAGCTTCGCCGCGAACCCGAGGAACAGCACACCCGCCGCCGAAGTGGCCCCGGCCGACAGCCGCTTGCGGCGGCGGAACGCGGCGGACAGCCGGGTGCCGCCGAATATCAGCGCCGACAGGTAGAGGAAGCTCGCCATCTGCAGCAGCGTCCCGAGCAGCAGGAAGGACAGCGCCGGATAGGCGTACCCGGGGTCGACGAACTGCACGAAGAAGGAGATCAGGAACAGGATCGCCTTCGGGTTGAAGAGGCTCACCACCAGCGCCCGCCGGTACGGCCGCTCCACCGCCCCGGCGGCCGTCGTCGTCCCGCCCGGTCCGGCTGCCTCGTCCGGTCCGGCGGCCTCGTCCGCCAGCTCGGCGATCTGCCGGTGCCGCTCGCGCCACATGGACGCCGCGGCCCGCAGCATGCCGATCGCCAGCCAGGTCAGATAGCCCGCGCCCGCGTACTTGACGACGGCGAACAGCACCGGCGTCGTCTGCAGCAGGGATGCGGCGCCGAGCGCGGACAGCGTCATCAGCACGGTGTCACCGGTCCACACACCCGCAGCCGCCACATACCCGGTCCGCACACCGCGGCGGGCGGCGACCGAGAGCACGTACAGCGAATTCGGCCCCGGCAGCAGAACGATCAGCACGAGGCCGACGAGATAGGTCGGAAGGTCAGTGACACCCAGCATGCACAGGAGTGTCGCACGTGGGTACGGCACTCCGTCCAGGTGTCTCAGCGGACGGTGCGGGGCTCAGCCTTCGCCGTCGAGCCGGCGGGAGATCATCCGTGCAGGCGGACCCCGCTCAGAACGCGTCCGTCGGCACGTACGTCCCCCACACCTCCCGCAGCGCGTCGCAGACTTCGCCGACCGTCGCCCGCGCCGCCAGCGCCTCCTTCATCGGGTAGAGGACGTTGTCCGTCCCCTCGGCCGCCTTCTTCAGCCGTCCCAGCGCCTCGTCGACGGCGTCCTGGGCCCGTTCGGCGCGGAGCTTCGTCAGCCGGGCCGCCTGCTGGACCTCGATCGCCGGGTCGACGCGGAGCGGCTCGTACGGCTCCTCCTCGTCGAGCTGGAAGCGGTTGACGCCGACGACGACGCGCTCCCCGCTGTCCGTCTCCTGGGCGATGCGATAGGCGCTGCGTTCGATCTCGTTCTTCTGGAAGCCCCGCTCGATGGCGTCGACCGCGCCGCCCATGTCCTCGACCTTGCTCATCAGCTCCAGGGCTGCGACTTCGACGTCGTCCGTCATCTTCTCGACGACGTACGAACCCGCGAACGGGTCGACCGTGGCGGTGACGTCCGTTTCGTACGCCAGGACCTGCTGGGTACGGAGCGCGAGCCGGGCGGACTTGTCGGTCGGCAGGGCGATCGCCTCGTCGAACGAGTTGGTGTGCAGCGACTGCGTGCCACCGAGGACCGCGCCGAGCCCCTGGACCGCGACACGCACCAGGTTGACCTCGGGCTGCTGCGCGGTGAGCTGGACGCCCGCGGTCTGGGTGTGGAAGCGGAGCATCAGCGACTTGGGGTTCTTCGCGCCGAACTCCTCCTTCATCACCCGGGCCCAGATCCGGCGGGCGGCACGGAACTTGGCGACCTCCTCGAGGATGGTCGTACGGGCGACGAAGAAGAAGGAGAGACGCGGGGCGAAATCGTCGACGTCCATGCCGGCCGCTACGGCAGTACGGACGTACTCGATGCCGTCCGCGAGGGTGAACGCGATCTCCTGCGCGGGCGAGGCTCCGGCCTCCGCCATGTGGTAGCCGGAGATCGAGATGGTGTTCCACTTCGGGATCTCGGCGCTGCAGTACTTGAAGATGTCGGCGATCAGCCGCAGCGAGGGCTTGGGCGGGAAGATGTACGTGCCGCGGGCGATGTACTCCTTGAGGACGTCGTTCTGGATGGTGCCGGTCAGCTTGTCCGCCGGGACGCCCTGCTCCTCGCCGACCAGCTGGTAGAGGAGGAGCAGCAGGGCGGCGGGGGCGTTGATCGTCATGGACGTGGAGACCTTGTCCAGCGGGATGCCGCCGAACAGCACCCGCATGTCGTCGATCGAGTCGATCGCCACCCCGACCTTGCCGACCTCACCGGACGCGATCGGCGCATCGGAGTCGTGACCCATCTGGGTGGGCAGGTCGAAGGCGACGGAGAGACCCATCGTGCCGTTGGCGATCAGCTGCTTGTAGCGGGCGTTGGACTCGGAGGCCGTGCCGAAGCCGGCGTACTGCCGCATCGTCCACGGCCGGCCGGTGTACATCGTGGGGTACACGCCACGCGTGAAGGGGTAGACACCGGGCTCTCCCAGCTTGTCGTCGGCGTCCCATCCGTCGAGTGCGTCCGGCCCGTACACCGGCTCGATGGGCAGTCCCGACTCCGACTCGCGCGTCATCTGCTGTGCCTCCCACTGAAGCTACTGACTGGTAACCAACGGCCCTCGCGACGGACTGTAGCGGCGGGCGCGCGACCGGTGGAGGGGCACCGGCTGGGACCTTGCTCACAGGGTGCGTCCTACGGCCTTCGCCACCGCACTCACCATCATGCGCGGGCTTTCGCAACCGGGCAGAGCGGGAATCCGTCCCAAGAGACAACGAAGGAATGAGGGGGCCGAGGCTGATGCGGATACCCAGAACCCAGCACGGCGGAGGAACGGCACACCGGGCAGCCACTACGGCGGTGACCGCCGTAACCGTCCTGACGCTGGCCGCCACGACCGCGGGCTGCCAGACGCATGCCTCCGGCGGTTCTGCGGCAAAGCCCTCGTCCCCGCCGAAGACCTCGGCCCCGGCGGCCGACGACGCCAAGCCCGCCGCGACCTCCTCGCCGCCGACCTCCTTGCCGCCGACCGCCGCGCCCTCGCCGTCGGCGACCGCCGCACCGAAGCCCGCTCCGCAGGGCAGGACGCTGATGGCCACCGGCTCCGAGGGCAAGCAGGTTCGGGAGCTGCAGGCCCGGCTCCGTCAGATCGGCCACTTCGACCGCAGCCCGACGGGCTACTACGGGACGCTCACCGTCGCCGCCGTGCAGTCCTTCCAGGGCAAGCGCGGTCTGTCCCGTACCGGCCGAACGGATACCGTCACCTGGCAGAAGCTGATCGCCATGACGCGGAAGCCGACGGCCGCCGAGCTGAACCCGCCGACCTCCCGGCCCGCCGCCAGACCCGACAAGCGCTGCATGACCGGGCGGGTGCTCTGTATCAGCAAGAACAGCCGGACCCTGTCGTGGATGATCGACGGCCGGGTCGTCTCCTCGATGGATGTGCGGTTCGGCTCGCAGTACACGCCGACCCGCGAAGGCACCTTCTCCATCTACTGGAAGTCCAGGCACCACGTGTCGACGATCTACCACACGGCCATGCCGTACGCGATGTTCTTCAGCGGTGGTCAGGCGGTGCACTACTCGGCGGACTTCGCGGCCCGCGGCTACAACGGCGCGTCGCACGGCTGCGTGAACGTCCGGGACGAGGGAAAGATCGCCGCCCTCTTCGACCAGGTCCGCAACGGCGACAAGGTCGTCATCTACTGGTGAGCGGAGGCGAGGAAAGGGGGCGCGGGCGGGACCGGGGGAACGTGTCCCGCCCGCGCCAGGTGCGCTGAGCCGAAGGTACGGGGGGAACCCCGGCTCTGTGCGCTGCCGATGACCAGTCGGCTCACTCTGTACAGCGTCGACGGGTCGAAAAGTGTCACACCCGGTGCCGGCGGAGCGGCCGGAACGGCTCAGCCGTCGACCGGGACAGTCGGAGCCGTGGCCTCCGGGGAGGCGACACCGGTCGGGGACACCGAGGCCGACGGGGCCGGGGTACCGGGCTCGAACCAGAGCGACTGGCGCGCGTTCGCACTGCCGTCGGCCCGGTCCGCCGCGTCGGCGCCGGCATCGTTCTGCTCGCCTGCGCCGCTCTTCCCGTTCCCCTGGTCGTCCTCGTCACCGGCCTTGTCGAACATCTGCTGACAGAACCGGTCCAGGTTGTCGGCGCCGTCGGCCAACTCTGCGAGGCGGCGCCTGCGGGCGTCGTCGAGCTTGCCGTCGCGGTAGTCGCGGCACGCCTTGAGGGTCCGGGCGAACCAGACACCCGACGTGTCGTCCTGGCCGCCGGGCGTGCCCTTGCTGCCGGTCGCGTCCGGGGAACTCGGGTCGGTGCTCCCGCCGTTCCGGGCTCCGCCCCCGTCCGGCGTTCCGACCGGGCCGGACGTGCCGTCCCGTTCGTCCTCGCCCTGGTGGGTTCCACCGGAGTAATCCGGGGACGGGTTCCCGTCCGGCGATCCCGACGGCGGGGCGGTCGTCCTGCCGGACGCGTCCCCGGAGCCCCGTTCCTGCGGAAACGCGGACGCCGACACCGAGGATGCCGGCAGCGGGTTGGCGTGTTTGCCGAACGGACCGGGAAGCACGCCCGTACCTGCCGCGACGGCCACCCCGCCGAGCGCGCAGCCGGCGAGGGAGGCGGCAAGACCGAATCGGACGGGACGGCTCCAGCGCGGCGCACGCGTGCTGCCGTCCCGGGAGGACGAAGGGCCGATACGCACCGGTCCGAGCGTCTGCGGCCCGCTGCCCTTCGCGGCGTGTCCCGCCGACCGGACGTCCGCCGATGCCGTCGCCCGCGTCCCTGTACGCGCGGTGCGCGGGACCGCCCGGAACGCGGCCAGCGCGGCGGCCTCGCCCGGCAGTTCACCGGTGGCCGGGCGGGCACTGCGGGCAGCCGCGCCCAGCGCGGCCGCGAGCCGTTCGGCGGCGGCGCGCGCATGGCCCTCGCCGGGATCGACCGGTTCGCCGCGGAGCAGTCGCTCCGTCGCGTCCCTGTCAAGCCATGCGTCCTGCTCGTCGGCCATCACATGTCCCTCTGCGTCCACGGACGCGAATCCGTCACACCGGCGGAGGTCGCCAGACCGGTCCGGGAAGGGCGCTGCGCGGGTACGGCGCCGAGTTCCGCCGCATGCCCTGACGCGCTCCCGTGCGGCGGAATTCCCCGCGCCGCGCCCTCCTCGCCGCCGTCGTCGTCGCCGTCGTCGCTGTCCACGCGGAGCAGCTCCGCCAGCCGTTTCAGTCCACGGTGCGCGGCGGTACGTACCGCTCCCGGCCGCTTGCCCAGCGTCTGGGCCGCGCTCTTCGCATCCAGGCCGACCACCACGCGCAGCACGACGGCCTCGGCCTGATCCTGCGGCAGTTGGGCGATGAGGGACATGGTACGACCGGTGGCGAGGGCCTCGATCGCCTCGTCGGCGGTGTCGGACTCGGCTGGTTTCTCCGACAGTTCGGTCTCGTCGCCGCCGATCGCGGGGCGCCTGCCGCGCATTCGCAGATGGTCCAGAGCCCGGTTACGGGCAATCCGCGCCGCCCAGCCGCGGAACCGGTCGGCGTCTCCGCTGAACCGGTCGAGGTCGCGCGCTATCTGCAGCCAGGACTCGGACGCCACGTCCTCGGCGTCCGGCTCCCCCACCAGCGTTCGTATGTAGCCCAGCAGCCGCGGCTGCACAGCGCGGTACACAGAACGGAAGGCGTCCTCGTCCCCGTCCTGCGCCGCGAGCACCGCGGCGGTCAGCTCCGCGTCGTCCCCCAGCACTCCCTCAACCCACCCTGCTGTCCTGAATCACAGCTGGTCACCACTACCGCGCCACCCTGCGCGACTCCGCACGCTACGTCCTTCGCAGGGGCCACGTCCATGACTTGTACAACCCGCAACGTCCTCGGACACAGTGAGGTGTGACAGAAAACGCACTCACGGCGCTGAGAAGAGTACGGGGTCGTCCTGCGGCCCCGCGGAAGACGACCGGGGCCTCTCCTGTGGGGGGTGGCGGCCCCGGTCGTCCTCGTTCTCCCCGGCTTTTCGGTCATCCTCGGGATTTCCCTCTGCGGTACGGCCCGATGGTCCGGCCGTTGTTGAAGACCCGTCCGGCGCCGCGGCGATTCAGTCGTCGGCAGTCCCGTCCTTGCCACCGCTCCCGGTCCGGGACCCGCTTCCTTTCGGCGGCGACGGCACACCCTTCTTCTCCCCGCGCACGGCCTTCTCCGCCTTCCCGTTCGCGTCCCGGTTGTCCTGGGCGCGTGGTCGAACGCACGGTGGCGGGTGATCAGGGCGGCACCCTCTTGCAGCTGAGCGCCGCGACACCCGCTCGTGATATCTTCTTTTCGAAACGTATATACGAATCCTGGGGGTGCCCATGTCCCGCACCGTGATCGACTTGGACGACGAAGCCCTGCAAGAGGCTGCACGACATTTGGGTACCACCACCAAGAAGGACACCGTGAACGCGGCCCTGCGCGAAATCGCTGATCGGCGGCGTCGCGCGGCAGCGGTGGAGCGGATGCGGCAGATGGTCGCCGATGGCGAGATCGACTTCTCGGTCATCGACCCCGGCCATGAAAGCCCCGACGACGGCGGACGGTCCGCCGCGTGAGCGAGCTGTTTCTGATCGACACCAGCGCCCTGGTGCGCTTCTACCGGCGTCAGGCGAGTCCCGCTTGGGACGAGCTCGTCACCGCAGGGCTGGTAGGGCTCTGCGAGCCGGTACGGCAGGAATATCTGCGGGCAGTCGGCGGCCGTGCGGCGTACTACGAAGCCGCTGGTCTGCTCCGCGAGACGTTCCCCTACTACTCGATGCGCGACTCCGCATGGGACGACTCCGCAGATCTGCAGCAACGCCTCGCGGACAGCGGGTGGCATCAGTGCGCCAGCCCCGTTGACCTACTCGTCGCCGTCACTGCCCGACATCACAAATTCACAGTCCTCCACCAGGATGCCGACTTCGAGACGATTGCCCGTGTCACGGGCCAGCCGGTGCGCCGCATCGGCGGGTAGCAGTCACCCGCCGGATTCAGCCGGCCGACCACGTCGCACCAGCAGACCACCGGGTCAGCGCAGGTCGGCGGGAAGCTCGATCTTCCCGTTGAACGTGCCCTGTTCCACGGTGCACCCGCTCTCCTGAGGTACGCCGTGCCGTCGACGACGTAGATTTCCTCGTTCTCCTTGGCGCCCTTGCTGCTGGTACTGACGCCCTGCGAGTGCAGCGCCTCCGCCGCCATGCCACGCCGAACCAGGCGGACTGTACAGCAGCATTCACCTTGCGATCACGCCCACGGACATCCCTGTCGAATCGACCCGAATGCCCGCGGAGGGCTCACCGGGAGGCGTGCGGTCGCCGCCTGGCAGCTCGCACCACACCGTCTTGGTGCCGGGGCCCTGCTCCACGCCCCAGCGCAGCGCCAGGGCATCGAGCAGGGTGAGGCCGCGGCCGGTCTCGTCGTCGCCGGCCGCCCTGCACAGGACGGGCAGGGCCCGGGGGTCGGGGTCGGTGACCTCCACTCGCGTACGGCCCTGGTCGCACGAGGCGCGGACCGTTACGGGGACGCCCTCGCCGAGGTGGCGGATGACGTTGGTGATCAGCTCGGTGGCACACAACTCGAGGTCGGCACAGGGGCCGCCCAGGTACGCGCGCAAGGCGCGGCGCACCTCGGACACAGCCTCGGGGGTGGCGAGAAGCTCCAGGATCAGCGGTTCTCGCATCACGCGACTCCCTTACGCAGCGCGGCGACCAGAGCGCGTGCGGTGGGCAGGTTGCACTTGCCCAGCGTGACGAGCGGCGGAGTGCGGTAGCGGGCGGCGAAGGTCAGCAGGTCGATGCCGAGGGAGGGCAGCGTGACGCCGTGGGCGGCGAGGGCGGCCCGCAGGTCGTTCACGCAGTCCTGCACATCGGCATCCGTATCCGTGTCGTCGTGGGGGTGGTCGTTCATGGGGGGTGTCACACCTTCCAGTGCGCTCTGTGACGAATCACTCACACTCTGAAGCGCCGCGGCCTACCGTGAAAGAGCTTCGGGCTCCCGGCCGTGAACTGCGCGTATGCCCTCGCGTGTTGGCATCGGCGCGGGAATCCCCGGAACTCGGGCGGACACGCCGTGAAACGGGCGGCAACGACACCAATGGCGGTGAACGATGGGACAGCGCAAGGACATCGACGGGTCGGCAAGCGTCCCCACCTTCTACGGCAAGGAGTTGCGCTGGAAACGGGAAGAGGCCGGACTGACCCTCCAGCAGCTGGTGGAGGGCAGTTTCTACGGCCCCAGCCACCTGAGCGAGATCGAACGCGGACAGCGCCGCATGCCGGCCGAACTGGCCGAGCACGTGGACCGGGCGCTGGGTACCGACGGTTTTTTCCGGCGCCGCTGCGAGGACGTACGAAAGGCGAAGAGGCGCGGCCATGCCAGCTACTTCGAGCGCGTGCTGGAGGCTGAGAAGCACGCGGAGACCATCGAGGAGTGGTGCCCGACTCTGATTCCCGGTCTGCTGCAGACGGACGCGTACGCGCGGGCGGTGGTCCGGGCTACGCACCCGCTGGCGCCCGACGACCATGTGGAGGAGAAGGTCACCGCCCGGATGGCACGGGCCAGCCTCTTCGAGGATGACCACAAGACCCCGGAATACTGGGCGATCCTGCCCGAGTCGCTGCTGCGCCAGCCGATTCTGCCACCTGCTCAGGCGACCGAACAGCTGGAGCGCATCGCGGCGCTGGCAACGCGCCGCCGGATCGTTCCCCAGATCCTTCCGTGGAATTGCGGGCCACACCCCTTCATGCTGGGCACGGCCAAGCTCATGACCTTTCCTGACGCCCCGCCTCTGGTCTACACGGAGGCTCTGCACAGTGGCGACACCATCGACGATCCGGCTCTCGTGAAGGAGTACCGCAGGTCGTACGATCTGCTCAGGGCCGCCGCACTGCCGCCGAAGGCGTCCCTCGCCCTGATCGAGCAAGCGGCTGAGGATGGTCGAAATGGCAAGCATCGGGATTGACTTGAACACGGCTGTCTGGCGCAAGAGCAGCTACAGCAACGGCAGCGGCGGGGACTGCGTGGAGGTCGCCGACGGCCTCGCGGGCATCGTCCCCGTCCGCGACTCCAAGCTCACCCACGGCCCGGTCCTCACGGTCACGGCCCCCGCCTGGACGTCGTTCGTCACGTCCCTCAAGGACGCACCCGACCGCCAAACTGCGTAGGACCAGCCCGAAACGCCGCGTCGCCCGGGGATCCGTACCCATGCCCCCTGGTCATGGGTACGGCCTCAGGAGTACTGACTACGTTCAAGGATCGCCTCGGCGTTCAGCCATACGATCTGCGCTCATCTGACTCCACAGGCCGTCATGCCGCTTGCACCCCCGCCGGGGACCGGCCGGGCTTCTCTCCTACCGTCCGGGGTTCGCTTACGGCCCCGGACGACAACCATGCACAACGACTACGCGCAGTTCACTGCGTCAATCGATCGAGCTTGTGGACCCGTGCGCACCACCGAGCCGTTACCGGTCCGGCCCGCTCAGCCCGCCTTGTCGATCTTCGCGGCGAGCGCCTGGAACTGACCCCAGCTCAGCGTCGGCCTCCTCGGATCCCACAGCTTCTGGGCCGTGGCCCGCAGCGGCATCCGGATCCCCGCCGCCACCTGCGCCGGGGTCTGCGCCTGCGGCAGGTCGCCCCAGACCGCGAACCGGCCGCCCAGGATCTGCTTCGAGTAGCGGGCCGCTACCGGCTGCGTGCCCCGCAGGACGAGCGGGGTCCACTGTTCGTAGATCCGCTTCCCGGTCGGGTAGACGAACGCATGGGGCTGACCGAGCACGTAATAGAGGAACTCGTCGTTCAGGTTCACCACGCGCCGGCCCTCGCCCAGATACTCCTCCGGCGGCCGGGCACCGTACTCCTTGCCCGTCCAGTACTCGACCTCGATGTTCTTGTCGGCCTGGACGGTTCCGCCGCGGAAGAAGCCGTCGTTCCAGGCCTTGGGCTGCTGCCCGTGCGGGCGCACCACCGCCGCGCGGTCGTTGAGCCAGCCGGTGGCGAGGTCCTTGATCCCGGCCGCCGGTCCGTACTTCTGCTGGGCTGCGCGCTGGAGCTGCGGGTACGAGGCGGCCGGGTCCTTCACCATCAGCGCGCGGTACTCGTCCCCGCCCAGGTGCCAGAACGCACCGCCGAAGAGCTCCGCGAACTCGCCGATCAACTGGTCGATGAGTTTCGCCGCGCCCGGATTGGAGATGTCGAGCGATCCGATCGAGCGCACGCCCGCCGTGTTGCGCAGCTGGAGGTCCGGATGGGCGCGCAGGACGGCGCCCAGATGGCCCGGGGAGTCGATCTCGGGAACCACGTCGATGTGCAGCCGGCCCGCGAGGGCGAGGATCTGACGGACCTCCGCCTTGGTGAGGTGCTGGGGCGACACCACCTCGGGGTGGGCGTCGGACTGGATCCGGAACGCCTGGTCGTCGGAGAAGTGCAGGCCGAGCTGGTTGAGCTTGAGGTCGGCCATGTCGCGCAACCGGTCCTCGATCCAGCCGACCGTGTAGTACTTGCGCGCGATGTCGAGGTTGAGTCCGCGCTGCGGCCGGTCGGGACGGTCACGCACCTCGCCCTCGGGCATCATGCCGTCGGCCCGCAGCGACTGCTTCAGCGTGCGGGTTCCGTAGAAGACACCCGCCTGGTCGGGTCCGGTGATGACGACCCGCCGGTCGTGGGTCTTCAGGGTGTACGACTCCGGGGCCCCGTCACCGGGGGCGCCGAGGGCGAGCTCGACGTCGCCTGCACGGGCCGGGACGGCGCCCCGGTAACGGATCTTCAGCTCCTTGGCGAGCAGCTGCGCCTCGTCCGCGAGCGATCCGCTGCCCCCGGCGATCACGACGCCGCTGGTCGGGCCCGGCCGCCAGCCGGGGCCGCGGGCGGCAATGTGCTCGCGTACGGCGGGGATGGTCCGGGGCGCCCTGGAGAGCGGGTAGCTGCGGGTCGGCGAGGGGGAGAGGGAGGCGTTCGAGGAGACGCCGGCCACGGACGCCTCCCCCGTGCGTCCGGTGTCCGCACCTTCCGGCCAGACGACGACGGTGATCGTCACGGCGGCTGCCGCGACGAGGGCCGCACCGGCCGCGAGGGCTCCGCGTGAGGGCGACATCGGTCAGAATCCTCCGGTGGTGACGAGTAAAGGGAAGAAATAAGGAGATAGCCGGGCATTCTCCTCGACGAGTCGTCCATCAGACGTTCCGAAACTCTCCCTTCCGGGTGAAATTCGTGCATCCGTCGCACGACCGTCGCCTGGCCCCGATAGCGTGGGGGCACATTCGTCCCTCCCTTCACCCTGCGTCTCCCTGGTTTCCGGGCCCCTCACCGCACCAGGCTCACAGGGATGCCAATGTTTCGAGGAGTCCCACGCTGTCCAGGCCCAGCGAGTCCCACGCCGGCCTCCCGGAACCACCGCAGCGGCGGGTCGGCCCGCCCGCGCTCCCCGCCCAGAGCCGCGGCCCGGCCCGGGCCTGCGTCAGTGCCCGCGCCCTCGGCCTCGACCGGTTCAACACCACACCCACCGCCGACGCCGAAGCCGCGCTGCTCGGCTGCTGCGGCAGTGCCCGCTGGGCGCAGCGGCTGGCCGCTCACCGCCCGTACCCCGATCTGGACGCCCTCCTCGCCGCCGCAGACGAGGCGGGGTACGACATGGCGCCCGCGGATCTCGCCGAGGCGCTCGCCGCCGAGGTCTCCCCGGGACTGCACCACGCCGCACCGCACTCCGCGCACCTCGCGCTGAGCGCCGCGCATGCCGCGTACGAGAGCCGCTTCGGCCATGTCTTCGTGATCTGCCTCGACGCCTTCCGCCCCGCCGAGCACCCGGACCAGGTACTGGCAGGCATCCGGGCCAGGCTGGGCCACGACCCCGACGAGGAGCGGGTGGTCACGGCGGACGAGATGCGCCGGCTCGCCCGGGGCCGCATCATCGAGCTGGTGACGGGCGCCGGGCCGGCATGATCCGAACGAGAGGCCCCAGGGCGTGTTTCGAAAGGAGCGTCGTCCGCCCGTAGGGCGGGCCAGGAGGCGTCTGGTGCGTGCGACCGCAAGGCGGAGGGTCACCCCGATACTGGGCGAATCGGGGCGAACCCGACAATGTAGCGAGCATGTGGGCCGGGCGACGCTGACAGGCGGGACTTTCGACCCATGCCCTAGCCCGTCCGTGCCTGTTTCATTGCCACTTTGATCACACCAGAGGACCCGGCGCGAGCGAACCGACAAACCGTCGCTACGATGGCCGGGGCCGGTGGACCGTACCCGGCCGGGTCAGACCGACAGTCAAGCCGGCCGACCCCAATCCCTGCTCCCGGAGGGTTCTTCCGTGCCGGCTGGAACGCTGTACCGCGGCCGGGAAGGCATGTGGTCCTGGGTGGCTCATCGAGTCACCGGTGTCCTCATTTTCTTCTTCCTGTTCGTACACGTCCTGGACACCGCTCTCGTCCGCGTCTCGCCCGAGGCCTACGACAACGTCGTGGCCACGTACAAGACCTGGCCTGTCGCGCTCCTCGAATACGGCCTGGTGGCCGCAATTCTCTTCCACGCGCTGAACGGTCTCCGTATCGTCGCCGTGGACTTCTGGGCCAAGGGCCCGCGCTACCAGAAGCAGATGCTCTGGTCCGCCGTGGGCATCTGGATCGTGCTGATGGTCGGGGCCCTGTACCCCATCCTCGGCCACGCCGTACGCGCAGTCTTCGGGAGCTGAGGCCAATGTCCACCGAGTCCTCCGCAATCGGCGCCGTCGAAGGCGTCAGCCTCTACGACGTCAACCACCCGGCCCCGGTCATCGAGTCCCCGCGCAAGCGGACGGGCAAGACCCCCAAGGCTTCGCGCACCAACTTCGAGATGTACGCCTGGCTCTTCATGCGCCTGTCGGGCATCGTGCTCGTCGTCCTGGTCATCGGCCACCTGCTGATCCAGCTCGTGCTGGACGGCGGTGTCTCCAAGATCGGCTTTGCCTTCGTGGCGGGCCGCTGGGCCTCGCCGTTCTGGCAGGTCTGGGACCTGGCGATGCTGTGGCTGGCCATGCTGCACGGCGCCAACGGCCTCCGTACGGTCATCAACGACTACGCCGAACGGGACAACACCCGCTTCTGGCTGAAGATGCTCCTGTACACCGCCACGGTGTTCACCGTCCTGCTGGGCACGCTGGTGATCTTCACCTTCGACCCGAACATCCGCTAGGCACCGGGCCAGAGGGACCAGAGGAAATCATGCAGATCCACAAGTACGACACCGTCATCGTCGGCGCAGGCGGCGCCGGCATGCGCGCGGCCATCGAGTCGACGAAGCGCAGCCGTACCGCCGTACTCACGAAGCTGTACCCGACCCGCTCCCACACGGGCGCCGCGCAGGGCGGCATGGCCGCCGCGCTCGCCAACGTGGAAGAGGACAACTGGGAGTGGCACACCTTCGACACGATCAAGGGCGGCGACTACCTGGTCGACCAGGACGCCGCCGAGATCCTGGCGAAGGAGGCCATCGACTCCGTTCTCGACCTGGAGAAGATGGGCCTGCCGTTCAACCGCACGCCCGAGGGCAAGATCGACCAGCGTCGCTTCGGCGGCCACAGCCGTAACCACGGCGAGGCCCCGGTCCGCCGGTCCTGCTACGCCTCGGACCGCACCGGCCACATGATCCTCCAGACGCTGTACCAGAACTGCGTCAAGGAGGGTGTGGAGTTCTTCAACGAGTTCTACGTCCTGGACCTGCTGCTGCAGGAGGTCGACGGAGTCAAGAAGTCCGCGGGCGTCGTCGCGTACGAGCTGGCGACCGGCGAGATCCACGTCTTCCAGGCGAAGGCGATCATCTTCGCCTCCGGCGGCACCGGCAAGTTCTTCAAGGTGACGTCGAACGCCCACACCTTGACCGGTGACGGCCAGGCCGCCGCGTACCGCCGCGGTCTGCCGCTGGAGGACATGGAGTTCTTCCAGTTCCACCCGACGGGCATCTGGCGCATGGGCATCCTGCTGACGGAGGGCGCCCGTGGTGAGGGCGGCATCCTCCGCAACAAGGACGGCGAGCGCTTCATGGAGAAGTACGCGCCCGTCATGAAGGACCTCGCGTCCCGTGACGTCGTGTCCCGCTCCATCTACACGGAGATCCGTGAGGGCCGCGGCTGCGGTCCCGAGGGCGACCACGTCTACCTCGACCTCACGCACCTGCCGCCGGAGCAGCTGGACGCGAAGCTCCCGGACATCACCGAGTTCGCGCGTACGTACCTTGGCATCGAGCCCTACACGGACCCGATCCCGATCCAGCCGACCGCGCACTACGCCATGGGCGGCATCCCGACCAACGTCGAGGGCGAGGTGCTGGCCGACAACACCACCGTCGTGCCGGGCCTGTACGCCGCCGGCGAGGTCGCATGTGTCTCCGTGCACGGCGCCAACCGTCTGGGGACCAACTCGCTGCTCGACATCAACGTCTTCGGACGCCGGTCGGGCATCGCCGCCGCCGAGTACGCGGCGAAGAACGACTATGTCGAGCTTCCCGAGAACCCGGCACAGCTGGTCATCGACCAGGTCGAGCGGCTGCGCAACTCGACGGGCACCGAGCGGGTCGCGGCGCTCCGTCTGGAGCTGCAGGAGTGCATGGACGCCAATGTGATGGTGTTCCGTACCGAGCAGACCATCAAGACGGCCGTCGACAAGATCGCCGAGCTGCGCGAGCGCTACCTGAACGTGTCCATCCAGGACAAGGGCAAGCGGTTCAACACGGACCTCCTGGAGGCCATCGAGCTGGGCAACCTGCTCGACCTGGCCGAGGTCATGGCGACCTCCGCGCTGGCCCGAAAGGAGTCCCGCGGCGGTCACTACCGCGAGGACTACCCGAACCGCGACGACGTCAACTTCATGCGCCACACCATGGCGTACCGCGAGGTCGCCGACGACGGCACCGAGTCGATCCGGCTCGACTACAAGCCGGTCGTCCAGACCCGCTACCAGCCGATGGAGCGTAAGTACTGATGGCTACCCCGACTCTGGACAAGGTGGAGACCGGCCCCTCGGCGTCCGCTGCCTCCCCGTACATCACGGTCACTTTCCGGATCCGCCGCTTCAACCCCGAGGTCTCCGAGGAGGCCACGTGGCAGGACTTCCAGATCGAGATCGACCCGAAGGAGCGCGTCCTCGACGCCCTTCACAAGATCAAGTGGGACATCGACGGCACGCTGACGTTCCGCCGTTCCTGCGCCCACGGCATCTGCGGCTCCGACGCGATGCGGATCAACGGCAAGAACAGGCTCGCCTGCAAGACGCTGATCAAGGACATCAACCCGGAGAAGCCGATCCTGATCGAGGCCATAAAGGGCCTCACGGTCCTCAAGGACCTCGTGGTCGACATGGACCCGTTCTTCCAGGCGTACCGCGACGTCATGCCGTTCCTCATCACCAAGGGGAACGAGCCGACGCGTGAGCGTCTGCAGTCCGCCGAGGACCGCGAGCGGTTCGACGACACCACCAAGTGCATCCTGTGCGCCGCGTGCACCTCGTCGTGCCCGGTTTTCTGGAACGACGGCCAGTACTTCGGCCCGGCAGCGATCGTCAACGCGCACCGCTTCATCTTCGACTCGCGTGACGAAGGCGGCGAGCAGCGCCTGGAGATCCTCAACGACCGTGACGGTGTGTGGCGTTGCCGCACCACCTTCAACTGCACGGACGCGTGCCCGCGTGGCATCGAGGTCACCAAGGCGATCCAGGAAGTGAAGCGCGCGCTGATCACGCGTCGCTTCTGACCCTTCGGGCAGGCCAGTTGCACAGGAGGCCCCGTTTTCCGCAGGAACGCTGCGGGAGGCGGGGCCTCCTGCTGCGCTGCGCGGATCCGTTCGGTACGGTCGTGCGGAGCCGGAGACCGGTTCACCGCCCGGGGCAGCAACGCGCGGGGCGCACAGGATTGATCGAGAGCGGGGAACGTTGAGCGATCCGAATCCGTACGCGGACGACTCATACAAGTGGGGACCGCCCCAGCAGCCGGGCAATCCGCCCACCGTCGCGGATGGTCAGGGATACGGCTACCCGCAGCAGCTGCCCGACGCCGCGGCCCAGCCGGGCCCGGCCTACGGCTATCCGGCCGTGAATCCGCCGGCTCAGCCGCCCCTGCCCGGTTACGGGTTCCCGCCGCAGCAGGGCCCGGGGGCCGGCGGCGGGGCGCCGATGCTGTCGCTCGGGGACATCACCGTCATGAACGACTCGATCGTGACGCCGTCCGGCACGCTGCCGCTCAAGGGCGCGGTGTGGACGGCCACCGACATGTCACGCACCGAGGAGAAGATCCCGACGGTCGCGATCGTGCTGGCGATCATCTTCGCCCTGCTCTGCCTGGTCGGGCTGCTCTTCCTCCTGATGAAGGAGAAGAAGACGACCGGGTTCATCCAGGTCTCGGTGACCAGCGGCGGCCGGCACCACTCGACGATGATCCAGGCGACCGGCCCGGAGACGTTCCAGATGGTGATGGCCCAGGTCAACACCGCGCGCTCGATGAGCATCTGACGCATCGCAGGCGAACGAGCGGACGGGGCAGGCTCTGCCCCGTCGCACCGTCCGGCACGCCCGCTCGCCGCGTTGACCACAAGCCCTGGTAGCTCGACAACGCTTCCGGCCGCCTTGCGATCGCACGCACCGGACGACGCTCCTCACGGGGCACACATGGCCGGTCACGGCGCTAGCCGGCTCCGTCGCGGTCCTCCGCGACGACCATGATGCGGCGCAGCATGTCGTTGAGCAGGATGCGTTCGTCCTTGTCGAGTACGCCGAGGAGCCGGTACTCCTCGTGGCCGAGGAAGTCCATCGCGCCGAGCCAGGTCGAGCGGCCCTCCTCGGTGAGTTCCACGTCGACCCGTCGCCGGTCCGTGGTGGAGGGCGTACGACGAATGAATCCGCGCCGTTCGAGCGCGTCCAGCCTGCCGGTGACGGAGGCGGGAGCGAGGTCGAGGTCGGCGGCGAGTTCGGAGGGGGCCGCCTTCCCGCCGCGTCCGGCGAGCTTGTGGAGCGTCTCGAACTCCTGGCGGTCCAGGTCGAAGTCGACCAGGGACTGTTCACGCACCCGCCGCAGGTGGACGGAGAGCTTCTTCATGCGCGTCACCGCGCCCTCGACATCGGGATCGAGGTCGGGAAGCACAGGCTTCCACCGCTCGACATGTCCGTCGGTCCAGTCGCGTGACTCCATGAGGAAAGGGTACGCCCGGCGCACACATACGCTTCGGCACCCGATATTTCGTTGACGAATACTTTGATGCCGAAATAGATTTCCTCGCATGCCGCATCCCTTGCGCACGCGCGCCTTCCGCCTGCTCTTCGTCGGACGCACACTCTCCCTCCTCGGCGACGCCGCCATCCCCGCCGCCCTCTCCCTCGCCGTCTACCTGGCCACCGGCTCGACCGCCGCCCTCGCCCTGGTGCTGGCATGCGCGATGGTTCCCAAGCTGCTCCTGCTTCCGCTCGGCGGCGTCATGGGCGACCGCTTCAACGCCCGCACGGTGGCGCTCACCACCGATCTCGTCCGGTGCGCCGCCCAGCTCTTCGTCGGCGTGGAACTGCTCGGCGGTGAACCACGACTCTGGCAGATCGCGGTCGCCGAGGTGATCGGGGGCGCGGCCGGCGCCTTCGCGATGCCGACCGCGTCGCCGCTGATCCGCGGCACGGTGGAAGCCTCGGGCCTGCTGCGCGCCAACTCCCTGATGGCGGTCGCCACCAGCGCGACCCGGCTCGGCGGCCCTGCCGTGGCCGGAACGCTGATCCTCACCGCGGGCCCCGGCTGGGCGTTCGTGCTGGACAGTGCGAGCTTCGCGGTGAGCGCCGCGCTCCTGTCCGCCATCAAGGTCCGGCATGTGCCCCTACCGCGCCGCTCGATGCTCGCCGACCTCAAGGAGGGCTGGGGCGAGGTCCGCGGCCGCGACTGGTACTGGACGAGCCTGATCGCCCACTCCGTGTGGAACGGTGCGGCGGCCGTCCTGATGACCCTGGGGCCGGCACTCGCCATCGAGGACATGGGCGGCAAGAGCACCTGGATCGCCCTGCTCCAGACCGGCGCGGTCTGCCTCCTCCTCGGCTCGCTGCTGGCCGGGCGCGCCCGCCCGCGCCGCCCGGTTCTGGCCGCCAACCTGGGCCTCGCCACATACGCACTCCCCCTCGGCCTCCTCGCGGCCGGCGCCCCCGCCCCGCTGACCATCGCCGGGTACGGCATCGCGCTGGCAGGACTCGGCTTCCTCGGCCCGGTCTGGGAGACCACCGTCCAGTCCGCGGTACCCGCCCACGCGCTGGCCCGCGTGACCTCGTACGACTGGCTGCTCTCCCTCGGCGCGATGCCACTGGGCTATGCCCTGGCCCCGGTCGCCGCCACGGCCTGGGGTCCCGAAGTCCCGCTCGCCGTCGCTGCCGTGGCGGTCGGTGCGGCCTGTCTCGCGACGGCGGCGGTACCGGGCGTACGACGCTTCAGAGCCCCTGCGGCCGCGGCCGGGGCGGCCAGTGACAAGCGCCCCGGAGTACTCGCCTGAGCAGGTTCACATACGGGTCCGGTCGTGGCGTACGTGAGGGCGGCGCCCGCGGTCCCGGGGACGGAGCACAGCCGGATCCCCGGCGCGGAGGACCAGGGCCGACAGCTACCCTCGGGGCTGTGGTGAAGGAAGCGAAGGACGCAAAGGAAGCCAAGGCTCCCAAGAGCGAGCAGACCCGCACACTCATTCTCGAAACGGCGCTCCGGCTCTTCGAGGAACGCGGCTACGACAAGACGACGATGCGGGCCATCGCGCAGGAGGCCGGGGTCTCCGTCGGCAACGCCTACTACTACTTCACGGGGAAAGACGCTCTCGTCCAGAGCTTCTACGACCGGCTCGCCGCAGAGCACGAGGCGGCGGTGAAGCCGGTCCTGGAAGGCGACAAGGACCTGGCCGTGCGGATCCGCGGGGTACTGCTCAGCTGGCTCGACGTGGCCGAGCCGTACCACCGCTTCGCCGCCCAGTTCTTCAAGAACGCCGCCGATCCGGAAAGCCCGCTCTCCCCGTTCTCCGAGGAGTCGGTCGCGGCCCGGGAGGCGGCGATCTCCATTCATGAACGATGCCTGCGCGGCTCCAGCACCAAGACCGACCCCGAAATGACCGACGTACTGCCGCAGTTGATGTGGCTGATACAGATGGGTCTGGTGCTGTTCTGGGTGTACGACCGGACGGAGGGCGCCGAGCGCAGCCGCCGCCTCGTCGAGCGCACCGCACCGATCGGTGCCCGGGCGATCACGCTCTCCCGGTTCCGGGTGCTGCGACCGCTCGTACGGCAGATCCACGACGTACTGGCGGACTTCCTGCCCGGGTCGGTGAAACAGCCGGCCACCGAGCGGCCGGGCCGGGAGAAAGCATAAGACCGACCGGCACATGGGCCGGGGCCGACCGGAAACCTCGCACACGCTGTGCGGCAGTCTCCGGCCGGCCCCGGCCCTCTACGGTCGCGGCACTAGGGCGTGTTTCGAAAGTGGCGTCGTCCGCCCGTGGGGCGGGCCAGGCGGCGTCTGGTGCGTGCGATCGCAAGGCGGAGGGTCGCCCCGATACTGGGTGTATCGGGGCGAGCCCGACAACGCAGCGAGCGTGCGTGCCAGGCGTCGCCTGGCAGACGGGACTTTCGAAACACGCCCTAGATCCAGTTGAGTTCCCACAGCCGCCAGATGCCCGTGCCGTCCGACAGGTACTGCGAGCCGGAGACATCGGTCTCGCTGAGGACGTAGTCCTTCTTCTGCCACAGCGGCACGAGCGGCACGTCCTCGCCGACCAGCGCCTGGAGGTCCTTGAAGTCCGCCGCGGTACGGCTCCGGTCGCTGTACTGCAGCGTGGCCGAAATCAGGTCGTCCATCTTCTTGCTGGTGTAGCCGTTGTGAAGGCTGCTGTCGCGGCCGACGAGCGGCTGGCTGAAGGTGTCGGGGTCCGGGTAGTCGGGCAGCCATCCGACGGTGTACGCGTCGTATTTGCCGGACGCGTACCCCTTCTGGAAGTCCTGCCAGTCCACGGCCTTGACCGAGACCTTGAACAGCCCGTCCGCCTCCAGCTGGCGGCGGAGCTCGGCGGTCTCCTTGGTGTACGCGTCGTCGGCGCGGTAGGCGAAGGTGATGTGCAGCGGGGTCTGCACGCCCGCCTCCTGCATCAGCTGCCTGGCGCGCGCCGGGTCGGGCGCCGGGTAGGCGTCGAAGAACGGCGTGCTGTGCCCGATGTAGCCCTGCGGGATCAGCGAGTAGAGCGGTTCGACGGTGCTCTTGTAGACATCTGCCACCAGCGGCCCGCGGTCGATGATGGACGCGATGGCCTGCCGGACCCTCTTGTCGGCGAGCGGGGACCCGGCGCGCACGTTGAAGACCAGGTTGCGGATCTCGGCGCTTTCCGCCTCGGTGATGCGCACGTCGGGGTCGCCGGGGTTCAGCTCGGCGAGCGTGGACGGCGGCAGCTGTCGGTGCGTCACCTGGACCTGTCCGGACTTCCAGGCCGCCAGGAGCTCGTCCGACTGCTTGTAGTAGCGGACGGTGACGGGGACGCCGCTCTTCTTCAGCGCGCCCTTGTACCGGGTGTTCGGGACCAGCTCCGCCTCGACGCCCGGTTTGTACGACTTCAGGACGTACGGCCCCGAGCCGTCGACCTTGGTTCCGCTACGGAGCTTGTCCGCCGGGTACTCCTCGCGGTCGACGATCGAACCGGCTCCGGTGGCGAGCTTCTGCGGGAAGGTCGCGTCACGCGAGGAGAGGTTGAAGGTGATCGTGCGACCCTCGGACACCACGTTCTTCAGGCTGGGGAACAGGACCGACGGGCCGACGTCCGTCTTGATCTTGATCATGCGCTCGATGGAGTACTCGACATCGGCGGCGGTCATCTTCCGGCCGCTGGCGAAGGTCAGGTCGTCGCGCAGTTTGCACTGGTACGTCTGGAGCTTCTGGCCGATGAACCCACAGCTCTCGGCGGCGTCCGGCTCCGGAACGATCGCCCCGGACTTGAACGTCATGAGGGACTGGTAGACGTTGCTGTACATCGCCCAGGAACCGGCGTCGTACGCACCGGCCGGATCGAGGGACGTCACCTCGTCCGTCGTACCGACCATGATCGGGTCAGCCTTCACCTCGTTCGAGGGAAGCAACTGCCAGGCGACCACGCCTGCGATGACCAAAACCGCGAGAATCGCGAGAATCCGTAGCCGGATCGACCGCATTGCCGTGCTCTCCCTTAACAGCCCCACCTGGGCAGATGTGCTCAGAAACGCACATCACCGTGCTCACGGTCAGCCAATCACACGATTTTCACATCTGGAAGAGGAAACCTGTATCTCATAGCCTTTTGTTCGACAGTTGAAACCTCTCAGTTGGGTCGAACGGCTGAAACCTGTGGAGACGCCGTGTAGTTGAGTCGTCCCTTTTATGTCGTTACGCCTGACGGGACGCCAGGTGGACGACGGCGATGTCGGAGGGGGCGCCGACCCGCACGGGCGGACCCCAGGCACCCGCACCCCGAGAGACGTACAACTGAGTGTCGCCGTAGCGCTCCAGGCCGGCGACCGTGGGGTTGGCCAGTTCGGCGGCGTAGTTGCCCGGCCAGAGCTGGCCGCCGTGGGTGTGGCCCGAAAGCTGGAGATCCACGCCGCACGCAACCGCGTCGTCGATGACGACGGGCTGATGCGCGAGGAGGACGGCGGCGCGGGTCCGGTCCCGGTCGCCCAGGGCGCGCTCGAAATCGGGGCCCTGCCCCTCGCTCTCACCGGCGACGTCATTGACCCCGGCGAGATCGAAACCGTCGATCTCGACTCGGGCGTTCTCCAGTGGGTGCAGCCCCAATTCCCTTACATGATGGACCCATTGGGCCGCACCGGAGAAATACTCATGGTTGCCGGTGACGAAGAACGCGCCATGACGGGCCTCCAGCCGGGCGAGCGGTTCGGCGGCCGGACCGAGGTCGGCGACGGAGCCGTCGACGAGGTCCCCGACGACGGCGATCAGATCGGGCTGGGTCCGGTTGATCGTGTCGACGATCCGCTGGGTGTGGGCGCGGCCCAGGATCGGGCCGAGGTGGATGTCGCTGACGACAGCGATCCGGAAGCCGTGCGCGGCGCGGGGCAGTTTGGCGAGCGGGACGGTGACCTGCTTGACGCGCGGACCGCGCAGCACGCCGTAGGTGCCGTAGCCGACGGTGCCGAGCCCGGCGACGGCGGCCGCGCCCCCGACGGCACGCGCGACGAAGAGGCGGCGGGAGGGGTCGGCGGGGGCGTCGGCGACGAGGGCGGCAGGGGTTCCGCTCGCGGGCGCACGGGCCGGGGAGTTCTCCGCCGCGGGCACTTCGACCTGAGATGAAAGGGTTTCGGTCGAATCGTTCTCGGCAGCCGTACCGCCGCCCGCCCGGCGCGCGAGGACCTGCCGCAGAACAGGCCGTACCGCCTCGCCCATCAGCAGAGCCAGGGTCAGGTACAGCAGCGCCGCCAGCCACAGATAGCCCGGCCAGGCCAGCACCTGCTGCAGCCAGAACGGGGCGCCCGCCCGCCCGGAGACCAGGGCGCCGACGCTCAGCAGCGGCAGCAGCCAGACCGTCGCTGTGCCCACCCGGCGCAGCGTGCCGCCCGGGGCCGTCGTGTCGGCGACGAAGCGGCGCCACACGTAGCGGTGCACGCCGACGAGCAGCGCGAGGACCGCCAGCGCCACCGGAACGAAGACCACTGCCACGTGCACTCCCCCACCCAGGTGCGGCTCTCGGTACGCCCGCGCCTTGCGCGCCGACGCTTCGTACGCCTATGTCCGGCCGCCGCTCGGCCGGTTATGACCGTTCGCGGCGAAGCGCCCTGAGTCCGCGGAACCCGATCACACCGACCGCCGTCCCCAGGAGAAAGGACGTGATGGCGAGCAGCAGATGCACCCAGAAGTACGCGGTCGGGTCACCCGCGTCGTCGAAGGCAAGTCCGCTGCCGTCTTTCCATAGATTCTTGGCGAAAGTGACCCAAATGACCCAGCTCCACACCCCGAAGGCGAGCAGGAACCAGGAAACGGGGCGGCTGAGCTTCATGGATCCAGTATCGCCGCCACGCTCCGGCCGGAGCGCCCGGGGTGGGCTGTCCCAGCGTCGCGGACGGCCGGTCAGTAGGTCCGCAACACTCGTCACATCATCAGCCTGTACGTTTCCGACCGTGCCCGCTCTGAAAAAGACCGCGCTGACGGTCATCTCCGCCGCTCTGCTGTCCACTCTTGTCATCAGTCCCGCCTCAGCGGTCGACAAGAACACCGCCGACGACCCGAAACCGACCAGCCCCATGTCGAACGTCGGCGGCGCCAAGCTCGGCCGGGTCGGCACCCAGGTCGAACTCGGTCCCGGCGCCCCGGTGCTGCCGAAGGACCTCACCGGGCGGTCCTGGATCGTCGCGGACGCGGAGAGCGGTGAGGTGCTCGCCTCGCACAACCCGCACTGGCGGCTGCCCCCCGCGTCCACCCTGAAGATGCTGTTCGCCGACACGGTCATGGGCTCGCCCGAACTGCAGCCGAAGACCCTGCGGCACAAGGTGACGGACAAGGAACTCGCCGGTGTCGGTGAGGGCAGCAGCCTGGTCGGCGTCAAGGCGCACCTGACCTACACGGTCCACGACCTGTGGCTCGGCGTCTTTCTGCGCTCCGGCAACGACGCGGTCCATGTGCTGTCCGCGATGTACGGAGGCGTGCCCAAGACCGTCGCCGCCATGCAGGCGCACGCCGAAGAGCTGCAGGCCCTCGACACGAACGTCGTGTCTCCCGACGGTTACGACGCACCCGAACAGGTCTCCAGCGCGTACGACCTCACCCTGTTCGCCCGCAGCGGGCTGCAGAAGAAGGACTTCCGCGAGTACTGCTCGACGGCCACGGCCACATTCCCCGGGGAAAAGAAGAAGGGGAAGAAGCGCGGGACCTTCGAGATCCAGAACACCAACCGGCTGCTCACCGGAGCCGGCGGCGTCGAGCCGTACAAGGGCATCGCAGGCGTCAAGAACGGCTACACCACGCATGCGGGCAACACCTTCACGGGCGTCGCCGAGCGCAACGGGAAGGTGCTGCTCGTCACCGTCATGAACCCGTCGTCGAAGGAGTCCCACGCCGTCTACAAGGAGGCCGCGAGCCTGCTCGACTGGGGCTTCGACGCGGCCGGCAAGGTGACCCCGGTCGGCGAACTGGTCCCCCCGAAGTCCGCGCAGACGGGCACCGGGAGGAGCGCGGAACCGACCAACGGCGACAGCACCACGGGCACCTCCGGCTCGGAAAGCGACGATGCGGGCAAGCACAGTCCGGCCACCGAGGGCTCCAGCGGGGCCGGGGTCGCACTGGGGATCGTCGGCGGGGTGCTGGTTCTGCTGGCCGGCGGCGTGTTCCTGGTCAACCGGCGCTGGCCGCTGCCGGACCTGGTGCGCCGCCGTCCTCGCCGCTGACGTCCGCGACGCCCTCCCTGATGTCCTTGCTGCTCCGCGTCGCCGTCCAGGCGGCGCAGAACAGCAGCAGCCTTGCGGTGAAGTTGATCCACAGCAGGAGGGCGACCGGCACGCCGAAGGCGCCGTACATGCTCTTCGACGCGACACTCTTCATGTAGCTGCCGAGCAGCAGCTTGAGGAGTTCGAACCCGATCGCGCCGATCACCGCCGCTCTCAGCAGCCTGCGCCGCGGCGGCTTCACGCCCGGCAGCAGTGTCAGCAGATAGAGCAGCAGCAGGAAGTCGGCCACGGCCGCCACGAGCAGGGCCGCGGTCTGCAGCAGCACTCCGCCCGCGCCACGGTTGGGAATGCCCACCAGGCCGGCGGTCCAGCCGACCGCGGTGGTGCCCGCCGTGGAAGCGGCAAGGGTGACGAGCGCGGCTCCGCCGAGGCCGATCAGCAGCCCGGCGTCCTTGACCTTACGGACGACCGGATTGCCCTGGTCCACATCGTCCTTCTCCCAGACCGCGCGCAGGCAGTCCCGCATCGCACCGATCCAGCCGACGCCGGTGAAGAGCAGCAGCGCGGCGGCGACCAGCCCGACCGTGCCCGCATTGGCCACCAGATTGCTGATGCCCAGCTGGTCGGAGATGCCCGGCACCTGGTCGGCGATCGTCTTCTCGATCTTGTGCAGCTGCTCGTCGGAGAGCAGCGCGGCGCCGATCGCCGCGCCGACCGCGATCAGCGGGAAGAGCGCCAGGAAGCTGATGAAGGTGATCGCGGCGGCGAGCCTGGTCCAGTGGACCAGGTCCAGCCGTTCGTACGAGCGCCAGGCGTGCGTCATCATCAGCCGGGCGACAAGTGGCCCGATGACGGGGAGATTCTTCAGCCAGTCCATGACGTGCGCGTATCCTCCTGGGCGCGGAAAACCGGTGTACGGGCCCGGGCGCGGGCGCGGGCGCCGGGGTGGTGTCGGGCCGGCCCCGTGGGCGACACGGCCGGAGGGCAACTGCACCACAGAGCGGCGGGCGTCGACGGCGACCAACACCCGGTACGGCCGAGGCTGAACCCCGCAGGCGGGACCCTCACGGCTCGGCGACCGCCGGTCCGCACGGGGCCGTCCACATCAGCCCGACGGCGGCGACCGCCCGGTCTCCCGGCACCACGTCCTCGGGGGCGCCGGGCGTGCAGTGGTCGGCGAACAGCGCGTACCGCAGCGCCACCAGGACGGACGGGATCCCCGTCAGCGGACGCCAGGGCGGAAGGCTCCCGTCGGCCGTGCCGCCGCTTTCCGGCGCCAGGGACAGGGCCGGGGCCGCACCCCGGCTGCCGGACGAAGCCGAAGCGAACTCTTCTGACCAGTAAAGGAATTCGCTCGTCATTGACGAGCAAAACCCCTTCAATCACCCATTTCGGTGAGCTCTGTAACAAATCCCTCAAAGGTGTTTTCTCGGGCGATACGGTCACCACCATGTCTGTCGACACCGTCTCCCTGACCGGCTGGGGCCGTACCGCCCCGACGACCGCCCTGCGGTTCCGTCCCCGTACGTACAAGGAGGCGGCGGACGCGGTGCGCGGCTGCGGACCCCGTGGTTCCATCGCGCGCGGTCTGGGCCGGGCGTACGGCGATGCGGCACAGAACGCGGGCGGCTCCGTCCTCGACATGACCGCGCTGAACCGGATCCGCACCATCGACGCCGCCACCGGTCTGGTGGTGTGCGACGCGGGCGTGAGCCTGCACCGGCTGATGGACGTACTGCTGCCGCTCGGCCTGTTCGTGCCAGTGACTCCTGGGACCCGTTACGTCACCGTGGGCGGAGCGATCGGCGCCGACATCCATGGCAGGAACCAGCACGTCTCCGGCTCCTTCTCCCGCCACGTACAGGACATGGAGCTGCTGACCGCCGACGGCGGGACCCGTACGATCCGGCCCGGCACCGCTCTCTTCGACGCGACGGCGGGCGGCATGGGACTGACCGGGGTGATCCTCTCGGCCACGCTCCGGTTCCAGCCCGTCGCGACGTCACTGATGTCGGTCACCACCGAACGGGCTGTCGATCTGGACGACTTGATGGCCCGGCTCACCGCCTCCGACCACCGCTACCGCTACTCGGCCGCCTGGATCGACCTCCTCGCCCGAGGCAGGGCGACCGGGCGTTCCGTACTCACCCGAGGGGAGCACGCGCCCCTGCATGTGCTCCCGGCGCGCGCCCGGCGCACACCGCTCGCGTTCCGCCCGGGACAGCTGCCCGTCGCGCCCGCGTTCGTACCGGACGGACTGCTCGGACGCACCTCTGTCGCTCTCTTCAACGAGCTCCGGTACCGCAGAGCCCCTACGTACCGCATCGGCGAACTCCAGAAGCTGTCCACGTTCTTCCACCCGCTGGACGGAGTGCCGCACTGGAACCGGGTGTACGGCCGCAGCGGCTTCGTGCAGTACCAGTTCGTCGTCGGATACGGGCAGGAGGAGGCGCTGCGCCGGATCGTGCGCCGGATCTCACGGCGGCGCTGCCCGTCGTTCCTGGCCGTGCTCAAACGGTTCGGGAACGGCGATCCGGGCTGGTTGTCGTTCCCGATGCCCGGCTGGACGCTCGCCCTCGATCTGCCCGCCACGCTGCCGGGCCTGGCCCGCTTCCTCGACGAGCTGGACGAGGAGGTCGCGACGGCCGGGGGCCGCGTCTGCCTGGCGAAGGATTCCCGGCTGCGTCCCGAGACGCTGGCCGCGATGTATCCGCGGCTGCCCGAGTTCCGGGCGCTGCGCGCCGAACTGGACCCGGACGGGGCGTTCCGTTCGGACCTCTCCCGCCGCCTCGGCCTCTAAGACCGCGCACTGCCCGCTCCCTCTCCCCCGCTAGGAGTGTTTCCGTGAAGGACGCCTTCGGTGCCCCGCAGTCCCTGCTCGTCCTCGGTGGGACATCGGCGATCGGGCTCGCCACCGCGCGTCGGCTGATCGCCCGCCGCACCCGCACGGTCTGGCTTGCCGGACGCCCCTCCCCCGCCCTGGAATCGGCCGCAGCCGAACTGCGGGAACTGGGTGCGTACGTCCGTACCGTCGCCTTCGATGCCCTCGACTCCGAGTCCCACGAGACCGCTCTCGGCAAGATCTTCACCGAGGGCGACATCGACATGGTGCTGCTCGCGTTCGGCATCCTCGGGGACCAGGGACGCGACGAGGAGGAACCGCTCTCCGCGGTCCGGGTCGCCCAGACCAACTACACCGGCGCCGTCTCCGCTGGACTGGTGTGCGCCGGCGCACTCCAGGCGCAGGGGCACGGATCGCTGGTGGTCCTGTCCTCGGTGGCGGGTGAGCGTGCCCGGCGCGCCGACTTCATCTACGGGTCGAGCAAGGCGGGTCTGGACGCGTTCGCCCAGGGGCTGGGGGACGCGTTGCACGGCACGGGGGTGCATGTGATGGTCGTACGCCCCGGCTTCGTACGGTCGAAGATGACGGCGGGGATGCCGGAGGCGCCGCTCGCGACGACCCCGGACGCGGTCGCGGCGGCGATCGTGACGGGACTGCGACGGCGCTCGGAGACGGTATGGGTGCCGGGGGCGCTGCGGGTGGTGATGTCGGCGCTGCGGCACGTGCCGCGGCCGCTCTTCCGGCGCCTGCCGGTCTGAGCGCAGCGCTTACGGCCTCAGGGCTGCAGGGACGGCTCGTCCACGGAGCTGCCGCCCTGCGCGGGCACGGCGGGCGCGCCGCTCTCGGCCCCGAACGGGAACTCGTTGATCTTGCGCCAGACGGCGTCCGGGCCCTGTTCGTACAGCGCGAAGGAATCGCAGGTCCAGGACGCCTCGTAGTCGGCGAGCTCCTCGTACGCCCGGTCCATCGCCTGCTCCGGGATGTCGTGCGCCACGGTCACATGCGGGTGGTACGGGAACTGCAGCTCGCGCATCAGCGGGCCGGACGCGTCCCGCACGCGCTTCTGCAGCCAGGAGCAGGCAGACGCGCCCTCGACGACCTGGACGAAGACCACCGGCGACAGGGGGCGGAAGGTCCCCGTGCCGGACAGCCGCATCGGGAAGGGACGGCCGCCTGTCGCGATCTCGGCGAGATGCCGCTCGATCGCGGGCAGGTCGGCCGCCTCCGCCTCGGTCGGCGGGAGAAGCGTGACGTGGGTGGGAATGCCGAATGCGGCAGGGTCCCCGAAGCTCGCGCGCCGCTCCTGGAGCAGGCTGCCGTAGGGCTCCGGGACCGCGATCGAAACGCCGAGCGTAACGGTCCCCACGTCGTTCTCCTCACTCTTCGAAATCGGTGACCGGCGTGCCGCCGTCACCGCGGTCGGTGGCTGGTTTCAGGCCGTCACCGGGGTTGGTCTCCTGTCGCCAGTGTGCCCAGTGTGCAGCCTGGAGCCGTCATCTCGCCAGGGTCCTCGAACTCAGTGCTTCGCAGGCAGAAAGCCCATCCGGTCATACGCCCGGGCCAGGGTCTCGGCGGCTACCGCCCGGGCCTTTTCCGCACCCTTGGCCAGGATCGAGTCCAGCGTCTCGGGGTCGTCGAGATATTCCTCGGTACGGGTCCGGAAAGGTGTGACGAACTCGACCATGACCTCTGCGAGGTCGGTCTTCAACGCACCGTAGCCCTTGCCCTCGTACTTCTGTTCGAGATCCGCGATACCCGTGCCGGTGAGGGTGGAGTAGATGGTCAGGAGGTTGCTGACACCTGGCTTGTTCTCGACGTCGTACCGGATGACCGTGTCGGTGTCGGTGACCGCGCTCTTGACCTTCTTGGCCGTGGTCTTCGGCTCGTCGAGCAGGTTGATCAAGCCCTTCGGCGTGGACGCCGACTTGCTCATCTTGATCGACGGGTCCTGCAGGTCGTAGATCTTCGCCGTCTCTTTGAGGATGTACGGCGCCGGGATGGTGAACGTGTCGCCGAACCGGCCGTTGAAACGCTCGGCGAGGTCGCGGGTGAGCTCGATGTGCTGGCGCTGGTCCTCGCCGACCGGGACCTGGTGGGCCTGGTAGAGCAGGATGTCCGCGACCTGGAGGACCGGGTACGTGAAGAGGCCGACGGTCGCCCGGTCGGCGCCCTGCTTGGCGGACTTGTCCTTGAACTGCGTCATCCGGGAGGCCTCGCCGAAACCGGTGAGGCAGTTCATGACCCAGCCGAGCTGGGCGTGCTCCGGGACATGGCTCTGGACGAAGAGCGTGCAGCGCTCGGGGTCGAGACCGGCGGCCAGCAGCTGGGCGGCGGCGAGCCGGGTGTTCGCTCGCAGCTCCACGGGATCCTGCGGAACGGTGATCGCGTGCAGGTCCACCACCATGTAGAAGGCGTCGTGGGACTCCTGCAACGCCACCCACTGGCGGACCGCACCGAGGTAGTTGCCGAGGTGGAACGAGCCTGCGGTGGGCTGGATTCCGGAGAGCACGCGGGGGCGTTCAGAGGCCATAGGACTCATTGTCTCAGGTACGGAACCAATCTCCGGCAGCCGGTGTATGAAAGGTGTGAGGACGCAGGAGGGGGCCCTGCAGAGGGGCCGGGAGGGGGGCCGCGCCGTCGAGGACGAGGGTGCGGACCGCGCTCTCGGGCGTGCCGGAGGGCAGGCTGAGGGGCGGGCCGAACAGCGGACCGGGACTCGTGCCGCGGCGCCGGAAGAGGCGCCGGCAGAGGACGAGGCCGCGGTGATCGCTCGTGTGCGCGCCGGAGAGGCGGAGGCATACGCGCAGCTGGTACGCGCCCACACGGGCGTCGCGCTGCGGGCCGCGGTCGCCTTCGGGGCGGGGGCCGAAGCGGAGGATGTGGTGCAGTCCGCGTTCTTCAAGGCGTATCAGGCGCTCGGTCGATTCCGGGAAGGCGCGGCATTCCGGCCGTGGCTGCTGAGGATCGTCGTGAATGAGACGAGGAACACACTCCGGTCGGCCGGTCGGGCGCGTGCGGTGGCCGGGCGCGAGGCGGAGCTGCGGGGCGCCGAGCCGGTGATACCGGAGTCGGCGGATCCGGCGGTGGCGGCGCTCGCGGAGGAGCGGCGGACGCTGCTGACAGCAGCGCTCGACGAGCTGAGCGAGGAGCATCGGCAGGTCGTCACCTACCGATACCTGCTGGAGATGGACGAGGCGGAGACGGCGCGGACGCTGGGCTGGCCGCGGGGGACAGTGAAGTCCCGGCTGAACCGTGCGCTGAAAAAGCTGGAGAAGAAGCTCGGGACCGGGGTGGGAGGGGGTGACGTGGGGTGACGGGTGCGAATGATCCGGACCGGGCGCGCTTGCGGGCGGAGCTGCTGGCGCTGGGGCGCGGGATGGAGGTCCCCGAGCCGGAGGGCGGCGGGCTGACGATGGCCGAGCGTGTGCTGGCGCAGATCGTCGCCGAAGCGGTCCCGGTGCCTGTGCCGGTACCCCCGGGGCGGCTGGAGCGGGCCGGGGTGTGGGCCCGTCGGCGGGCCCGTCTGCTGGCCGCGGCGCTCTCGGGGCTCCTGGTCGTGCTGGTGCTGACGCCTCCGGTGCGGGCGACGGTCGCCGACTGGTTCGACTTCGGCGGGGTGGACGTGCGGTACGACCCGTCCGCGCCGGTCCCTGCGCGGACGGGAGCGCCGGTGCCGGGCTGTGGCACCCCGGTGACGGCGGAGGAGGCGGCGCGGCGGTCGGGCTTCCGGCCGGTCGTGCCCGGGGCGCTCGGCGCGCCGGACGCGGTGTCCGTGTCGGAGCTGCCGGAGGGCCGGTGGATGGTCACGCTGTGCTGGCAGGAGGAGGGGCGGACGATACGGCTCGACGAGTTCGCGGCGCCGCTGGATCCGTACTTCACCAAACAGGTGCGGGAACAGCCGGAGTGGCTGAAGGTGGCCGACGGCCGCGGCGGCGCGGTGGACGGCCTCTGGTTCGCGAGGCCGCATGTCCTGCGGTTCGGCATGGTCGACGGGGACGGCGTGCGGTGGTCACGGTCCCAACGGACTGCCGGACCCACCCTGTTGTGGGTGAAGGACGGGCGGATGACACTGCGGCTGGAGGGCGTGGCATCGCGGGAGCGGGCCCGTTCGGTCGCCGGTTCCGCGCTCTGACGGTCCGGAAAACCGGTCGGCTCGGGAGGGGAACCTGCGGGGCCCGGGCGGTGTACCAGAGGTGACACGGTACGGGCGGTCCGTACCGGACAGTGCAAGGGGGACGTCATGCGAAAGCCCGGAGGCCGGCTCGCGGAACAACAGCCAGGCGTTCGATCCACCCGGCGGCCGGTGGGCCGCTTCCGATTTCTGCGACGGCTGGCCGTGTCGGCGGCGGTGTGCGGGCTGAGTCTCTGTCTCGCTCCGGGAGCGGTGGCGGGCGGGCCGACGACGGTGCTGGTCACCTCACCGGACTGCGGGAAGGCGACCGCGCTCTCCGTCTCGGACCCGAGGTACACCAGGCTGGAGGCGCTGCTGGGCCCAGCGGGCGAAGGCGACAAGGAGCGGCCCCAGAGCCTGGACGGGGCAGTGGGGACGCGGCAGATCAATGTGACCTGGATGGTCCACGACCTGGAGCCGATGCGGACCGACCGGGTCTTCCCGGGGGACGATCCGGACACGGTCTGGATACACACGGCCTCCGAAGTCCCCTATACCTACCGCGGGTACTGGCACCGGGCGAAGAAGCCGGCGGAGCTGGTGGCGCTGTTCAAGCAGCTCGGGCTGCTGGGGAAGAAGAACAGCGAGGAGGCGTACGCGCCGCTGTTCCCGCAGCCGTGGGAGGACAGCGGGCAGTCCGCCCCGCAGGACCGCGCTGCGGGCCCCGCACCGGCACCGTGGCCCGCTGCCTCCGCGTCCGCTGCCCCGGCCGCGGCCGGGGCCTCCGGCTCGTCCGACCGCTTCAACGGTGTGTGGTGGGCCGTACCCGGGCTGGTGGCAGGGGCGGCGCTCGCCCTGGCCCTGCGGCCGCTGGCGGCCCGTCGAGGCGGCGGAGGCGGAGGCGGGGGCGAGGGCCGGTACAGCCGGGAGACCGGTCCACGTCAGGAACTCCTCGACCTCTGACTGCGCAAACGCATGGGCGCGCCGTTGATTGAAGGTTTCCTCCCCGAGGATCCGACCGACGATACAAAGTGGAACCCCAGCCCGACGCCGCACGACGAACGGAGATCCCGTGTCGACCACGGAAACTGCCATCGCCTCCGCCGAGGCGCACAGCGCGCACAACTACCATCCGCTTCCGGTCGTCGTCGCTTCGGCGGACGGCGCCTGGATGACCGACGTCGAGGGACGGCGGTATCTCGACATGCTCGCGGGCTATTCGGCGCTCAACTTCGGCCATGGAAACCGGCGTCTGATCGAGGCCGCCAAGGCGCAGCTGGACCGGGTGACCCTGACCTCGCGCGCCTTCCACCACGACCGGTTCGCCGATTTCTGCACGCAGCTTGCCGAGTTGTGCGGCATGGAGATGGTGCTGCCGATGAACACGGGGGCGGAGGCCGTGGAGACGGCGGTGAAGACCGCCCGCAAGTGGGGCTACCGGGTCAAGGACATCCCGGACGGCATGGCGAAGATCATCGTCGCCGCGAACAACTTCCACGGCCGGACGACGACCATCATCAGCTTCTCCACGGACCAGGAGGCTCGGACGGACTTCGGCCCGTACACGCCGGGGTTCGAGATCGTGCCGTACGGGGACCTCACCGCGCTTCGTGCGGCGATGACCGAGAACACCGTGGCGGTCCTGATGGAGCCGATCCAGGGCGAGGCCGGGGTGCTGGTGCCGCCGCCCGGCTATCTCCCCGGGGTGCGCGAGATGACCCGGGAACGGAATGTGCTGTTCATCGCGGACGAGATCCAGTCGGGTCTGGGCCGGACGGGCAAGACCTTCGCCTGTGAGCACGAGGGCGTCGTGCCGGACATGTACGTGCTCGGCAAGGCGCTGGGCGGCGGCGTGGTCCCGGTGTCGGCCGTCGTCTCGTCGGCCGAGGTGCTGGGGGTCTACCGGCCCGGTGAGCACGGTTCGACGTTCGGTGGGAATCCGCTCGCCTGCGCGGTCGCGCTGGAAGTCATCGCGATGCTGCGTACCGGTGAATTCCAGCAACGGGCAACGGAGTTGGGCGACCATCTTCATCAGGAGCTGAGGCTGCTGGTGGGCGGCGGTGCCGTGGAGGCGGTGCGGGGCCGCGGGCTGTGGGCGGGCGTGGACATCGTCCCGAGCCGCGGCACGGGCCGGGAGATCTCCGAGAAGCTGATGGACCGCCGGGTGCTGGTCAAGGACACCCACGGTTCGACGATCCGGATCGCCCCGCCCCTGGTGATCAGCAAGGAGGACCTGGACTGGGGCCTGGAGCAACTCCGGGAGGTGCTGCGCGGCTGACCGGGCAGAGCTTGCCAGGAGGGGCCCGGCGTCTCACCGGCCTTGACCCGGCGGAAGAACTTGGCCGGAACCCGGTGGCCGGGACCGCCCCCGTAGAGTCCCCATGTGCTCCTTGGGATGATCTGCGCGCTCGGCTCCGCGGTCTGCTTCGGTACGGCCTCCGTCCTCCAGGCCGTAGCCTCGCGGGCGGCCGTCAGGCCGGGGTCCGGTGCAGGGGTCGATCCGGCGTTGTTGCTGCGCGCCGTGCGGCAGTGGCGTTACATGGTCGGGCTCGCCCTCGACGGCTGTGGTTTCGTCCTCCAGATCGTCGCCCTGCGCTCCCTGCCCATCTATGCGGTGGGCGCCGCCCTCGCCGCAAGTCTTGCGGTGACGGCCGTGGTCGCCGCGCGCCTGCTGCACGTGCGGCTGAGCCGTACCGAGTGGGCTGCCGTCGGCGTGGTGTGCGCGGGTCTCGCCATGCTGGCCCTCGCCGCCGGTGGCGAGGGCGGCCGGACCGGCTCGACCGCCCTGCGCTGGTCGATGCTCGGTATCGCACTGGGTGTCCTGGTGATCGGCGCGGCGGCCGGGCGGCTGCCGGAGAAGTCGCGCGCACTGGTGCTGGGGCTGGGGGCAGGGTGCGGTTTCGGGGTGGTCGAGGTCGCTGTGCGGCTGATCGACGACGTCTCGCCGTCGGTGCTGGTCGCCAACCCGGCGACGTATGCGCTGCTGTTGGGCGGAGGTGCGGCGTTCCTGCTGCTCACGTCCGCGCTGCAGCGGGGCTCGGTGACGACGGCGACGGCCGGCATGGTGATCGGCGAGACCATCGGCCCGGCGCTGGTGGGCGTCGTCTGGCTCGGGGACCGTACGCGGGAGGGTCTCGGCGGGCTGGCGGTCACCGGGTTCGCGGTGGCGGTGGCGGGCGCGCTGGCGCTGACCCGGTTCGGCGAGGCTCCGGCGGACATCACCGAGCCAGACGTCCCGGGCGCGCGGTAGCGCGTATTGCGCCGGTGCGGTCCTCCCGCGCCCCCTACGGGAGCACCCGGCAGAGCGCCTCCAGGGTTCCCGCCCAGGCGCTGTCGGTCGGCCCCCCGTAGCTGATGACCAGGGCGTCGCTGCCCACCTCCGCGTCCGTGTGCCGGAAGCGGGCCAGGCCCTCCAGTGCCAGGCCCTGCCAGGCGGCTGCCTGGATCACCGCTCGCTCGGTGCCCTCCGGGAGTTCGACCACGGCGTGCAGACCCGCGGCGATCCCGCTGACCCGGAGCGCGGGAGCACGTTCGGCGAGCGCGGCGACGAGCTGGTCGCGGCGGCGCCGGTAGCGCAGCCGCATGGAGCGCACATGGCGGTCGTAGGCGCCGGACTCGATGAACTCCGCGAGCGTCAGCTGGTCGAGCGTGCTCGACACCCAGTCGACCTGGCCCTTGGCCTCGGCCACCGCCCCCGCCAGCCCCCGCGGCAGCACCATCCAGGCCAGCCGCAGCCCGGGCGCCAGGGACTTGCTGGACGTCCCCAGGTACACGACCCGTTCCGGGTCGAGGCCCTGGAGGGCGCCGACCGGCTGCCGGTCGTAGCGGAACTCCCCGTCGTAGTCGTCCTCCAGGATCAGTCCGCCGGTGCCTCGCGCCCAGTCGACAGCCGCGGCCCGCCGGTCCGGATGCAGCGGGACCCCCGTGGGGAACTGGTGCGCGGGCGTCATCAGGACCGCGCCCACCCCGCGCATCCCGGCCAGTTCCCCGGTCCGGGAGCCGAGTCCGTCGAGCGGCAGGCAGGGGGTGCGCAGTCCGGCATCGGCGAGCAGCTCCCCGTGCATGTCCAGTCCGTACGACTCGACGGCCACCTCGCGCACCCGCCGCTGCCGCAGCACCTTCCCCATCAGCATCAGGCCATGGACGAAGCCGGAACAGATCACGATCCGCTCCGGGTCCGCGTACACGCCGCGCGCCCGCGCCAGATAGCCGGCCAGTACGGTGCGCAGCTCGATGCGTCCGCGCGGATCGCCGTATCCGAAGGCGTCGTTGGGCGCGGCGGTCAGGGCGCGCCGGGCCGCCTTGAGCCAGTCGGAGCGCGGGAATGTGGAGAGGTCCGGCGAGCCGGGCATCAGGCTGTACGCGGGCCGTGGGCGCACCGGTCTGGAGCGCGGCGCCGTCGTGGCCACCGGGCGCGGTTCGGCCCGCTGTGCGACCCTCGTGCCGGAGCCCTGCCGGGCGGTGAGCCACCCCTCGGCGACCAGTTCGGCGTAGGCGTCGGCGACGGTGTTCCGGGCGATACCCAGGTCTGCGGCGAGCGTCCGGGAGGACGGCAGCCGGGTACCGGGTGTCAGCCGCCCGGTCCGTACGGCCTCCCGCAGCGCGTCCATCAGCCCAGCTCGCAGTCCTGCCGCACCGGTCGGGTCGATGTGCAGGTCGGCTCCGAAAGTGGCCCAGGAATCTGTCATGAAAATGGACCATACCCGTGCGCCATCCACCGCGTAGCGTCGTATCCATGACCACGAACGAGCACTCCCACCCGAACTCCGACCACGCCCCCGAGCGCAGCGCCCGCCTGCACTGGGCCCAGCTCGCCCCCGATGTCTACAAGGCCATGGTCCGGCTGGACGTCGCGTCCCGTAAGGGCCTCGACCCGGTCCTCGTCGAACTGGTGAAGGTCCGCGCCTCGCAGCTGAACCACTGTGCGTTCTGCATCGACATGCACACCAAGGACGCGCTCGCTGCGGGCGAGTCCGTCGAACGGATCATTCAGCTCAGTGCGTGGGAGGAGTCGCAGCACTTCTACACGGAGAAGGAGATCGCGGCGATCGAGCTGACGGAGGCCGTAACGGTCCTGACCGACGGTTTCGTGCCGGACGAGGTGTACGAGAAGGCCGCGAAGCACTTCGAGGAGACCGAGCTCGCCCAGCTGATCGCCGCCATCACGGTGATCAACGCCTGGAACCGGTTCGGTGTGACCACCCGGATGGTCCCGGGCCACTACACCCCGGGCGACAGCAAGCACTGACCCTGATCCGGCAGATCCGGTCCGGGCCGCGCCCCGGACCGTCAGCCCACCCCACCCCAGGAGCCCCGCGATGACTGTGTCCGTTCTCCGCGCGCTGCACCACGGCCGCACCCCCGGCGACCCGCTGGTCCTCCCCGGCCCGTGGGACGCCGCGAGCGCCCGTGTCTTCGCCGACGCGGGCTTCCCGGCGCTGGCCACCCCGAGTGCCGGGGTCGCCGCCTCGCTCGGGTACGAGGACGGGGCGACGCCCGCCGCCGAGATGTTCGCGGCCGTCGCCCGGATCGCGCGCGCCGTCCCCGTACCCGTGTCGGCGGACATCGAGGCCGGTTACGGGCTGCCGCCGAAGGAGCTCGTGGAGCGTCTTCTGGCCACCGGCGCAGTCGGCTGCAATCTGGAGGACTCGGTGGACGGCGTTCTCCTCGACCCGCAGCAGCAGGCGGACCGGCTGGCCGAAGTGCGGGCGGTGGCGGGCGAGGACCTCTTCGTCAACGCCCGCGTCGATACGTACGTACGCGGCGTCCCGGACGGCACGGACCAGGAGGCGGAGACGATCGCCCGGGCCCGGCTGTACGCGGCGGCCGGCGCGGACTGCGTCTACCCGATCGCCGCGCCGCCCGAGTCACTTCCCCGCCTGGCCGCCGCCGTCGCGGCCCCGCTCAACGCACTGGCGCTGCCGGACGGCCCGACCCCGCGCCGGCTCGGCGAGCTGGGCGCCACGCGCCTCACCTTCGGCTCCGGCCTGCAGCGCCGGGCCATGGCAGCCGTGCGGGAGATGGCCGACCGGCTGCACGCCGGCTAGGCGTGTGGGTCCGCATACGCGGCCGCCCCCGGCAGCAACGGCTGCCGGGGGCGGTGAGGTACGCGAAGGGCGTACGGATCGGACCGGGAACGACCGGATCCGGCGGTCAGATCAGGCCGAGCTCGCGGACCGCGTCGCGCTCCTCGGTGAGCTCCTGCACGGACGCGTCGATGCGCGCACGGGAGAACTCGTTGATGTCCAGGCCCTGGACGATCTCGTACTTGCCGTCCTTCGTGGTGACCGGGAAGGACGAGATGAGACCCTCCGGCACACCGTAGGAGCCGTCCGACGGGATACCCATCGAAGTCCAGTCGCCGGCGGCGGTGCCGTTGACCCAGGTGTACACGTGGTCGATGGCGGCGTTGGCGGCCGAGGCGGCCGAGGACGCGCCACGGGCCTCGATGATCGCGGCACCGCGCTTGGCGACGGTCGGGATGAAGGTGTCGGCCAGCCACGCCTCGTCGTTGACGATCTCGGCGGCGTTCTTGCCGGCGATCTCCGCGTGGAAGATGTCCGGGTACTGGGTCGCCGAGTGGTTGCCCCAGATCGTCAGCTTCTTGATGTCGGAGACGGCGGCACCGGTCTTGGCGGCCAGCTGCGAGATCGCGCGGTTGTGGTCCAGGCGGGTCATCGCGGTGAAGCGCTCGGCCGGTACGTCCGGGGCGGCGGCCTGCGCGATGAGCGCGTTGGTGTTGGCCGGGTTGCCGACGACGAGGACCTTGATGTCGTCCGCGGCGTTGTCGTTGATGGCCTTGCCCTGCGGCTTGAAGATGCCGCCGTTGGCGGAGAGCAGGTCGCCGCGCTCCATGCCCTTCGTGCGCGGGCGGGCGCCGACGAGCAGGGCGACGTTCGCACCGGCGAAGCCGACGTTGGCGTCGTCCGTGATCTCGATGTTGCGCAGCAGCGGGAAGGCGCAGTCGTCGAGTTCCATCGCGGTACCCTCGGCGGCCTTCAGCCCCTGCGGGATCTCCAGGAGGCGCAGGTTGACCGGCACGTCCGGGCCGAGCAGGTGGCCGGAGGCGATGCGGAAGAGCAGCGCGTAGCCGATCTGGCCGGCTGCGCCGGTCACGGTGACATTCACGGGAGTGCGGGTCATGGCGATCTCCGTTAGACAGCTGGCGGTGGGGGGTCCCTGCCCCTGGTGCTGGATATCCCCTGAATCTTGACGTGAAGAGATATCCACCGTTCAGGCTATCCGACCCGGGACCTCCCGGCCGCCCGGCCCCCTGTGGCACCGCACACAGCCGGTCACTCACTGCTCACCGCGCCCCGTCCGTTCTCACTCGCCGGCGGCGGTGGTGCACCCCTTCGTGCCGGAGGCGAGGGTCGCGCACGCCTTGGCGTCGGCGGCCTTCTTCACTGCGACCATGGGGGTGTCCGCGTCCGCGCCGGCGTCGACCGTGCCGTCCTGCCGCCCGGCGCCGCCCGCGGTGATCCGTACCGTGTCCCCCCGGACGGCATCGGTGATGCGGGCCCACGCCGCGCCACACGTCCTGCTGTACCGCACCTCGACGAGCCTTCCGCCGACCGTGGCACTGGAGACCGTGCGCGCGGACCGGCCGCCGCACCCCATGCCCTCCGGGTCCTGTCCCGTGCAGTCGGCGCCGCTGCATTCGGCCCCGGCGGGCCGTGCGGGCGCACCGGTCGTCGGTGATGCGGACGACGGGGCGGCCGCGGCCTTCCCGCCCTTGTCGTCGCCGCCCGGGCCGGTCAGGAGTATCGCCGCCGCCAGCACCAGCAGTGCGCCCACCACACCGGTGAGCACCAGGGTCAGCCTGCGGCGGTCGGCCGGCTCCCGCCGGACGCCGTCGGGCCGCGGCGGCCGGTCCTCCGGCTGCGGCGCCCGCGGTGCGTTCCCACGCTGGATCGGTACGGATGGCGGGCGCCCTCCGCCTCCCGCACCCGCGCCTTCACCCTCGGCCACGGCCGTGCCGGGGGTCCGGCCGCCGAAGCGGCGGCTCCCGTGGTCGCCCAACGGGTTCGGCCCGAACTCGCCGAGCGCCGCGCGCGCCTGCGCGACCCGGATGCCTTCCATCGTCAGGTCGTGGCGCATCTCGGAGCGGCTCCAGGCCCGCTCCGCCAACTCCCACATGGTGGCCAGATGCGCCTGGTCGGTGCCCGTGACCTCGGCCAGAACGACGATCGCCCCCTTGGGGGCGAGCAACCGCCCGTTCAGGTAGCGCTCCCACGACGTCTTGCTGTAGCCCGTGCGGTCGGCCACCGCTGCGACACTCAGCCCACCGCGGTCAATGAGCCTGCGCAGTTGGCCCGCAAACTCCCTCACCTGCGGATCGAGTTCATCCGGTAATGCCTTCCAACGAGGCATTGTTCCCCCCTCCGTTCCCCCGAACGTGCTTGGCGTGCCCCGCTCTTCCGTCGCCCTGTCGCTCCCCTGCCCCGATACGGTGGTCCACCGCTGCTGACTACCCAGAAGGATGCCCGCAGGCAGGCTGCCAGTTGCGGGAGAGATGGCGCACGGTGGCGTTCGAGGGATCGGCGCACACTCTCGCGCGCCCCCTTCCGTGGCGCTCCGCCGCGCCGGACCACCACCGTCGCGCAGCGATCACACCGTGGCGGAATGGTCACTTCCGTGCCACAGACCCCTGGCATCCCTTGATCCCTGACACCCCGTCGACAAAGCTGACCGCAGGTCGGGGCAAGGCCGCTCAAGTCGCCACGTTCCGGGGGCAACTGCGCTCCGGTGGGCTCCGGCCTCGGGTGTCCGTCCCTTCTCGGGGGAGGGGACGGACACCACAGATCGGCGTGCGGGCAGTCGGCGCGGGGCCGTCAGAGCGACGCGACCTCCTTCTGCAGGTTCGCGTCGAGCACGTCCAGGAACTCCTCCGTGGTCAGCCACGGGGCGTCCGCGGAGATCAGCCGCGCCAGATCCTTCGTCATCCGACCGCCTTCCACGGTCTCGACGCAGACCCGCTCCAGCGCTTCGGCGAACGCGACCACCTACGAGATACCTGGTGGCGGTTTTCTCCCCTGCACAGAACCGCGGCCCCCTCGCACCTGTCGGGTGCGAGAGGGCCGCAGTGGGGCCGCACGGGCGGCGGTGTCAGCGGATCGTGAACCGGACCGCGTGCTCCAGGAAGGGGAGGTCGAGCCATGGCTTGGGCTGCGCCACGAGTGCGAGCATCACGATCAGGACGCCCAGGAGTCCGTACGTCACCAGGTCGGTGAAGCGGGAACGGACCGCGAGCATGCCCACCGAGGGGACGACGCAGCGCAGCACGGCGCCCCCGATGAGGGCCGCGCCGATCAGTATCGTGCCGATCCGGAAGGCCTCCGCGAAGGGGTCCAGGACGACGATCAGCAGTCCGATCCCGGCCGTGCAGAGCACGGACAGCAGCGGCCACTGACGGGCCGGGGCGGGCGCGTCCCCCGACGCGGCCCGGCCACCGCCCTCGGGGCGGGCGGTGTCCCGGGTGAACGACGGGAACCGTCGCGATCCGCGCGGGCCGCCACCGGGCGCGGGGGCGGAGACGGCGTCGCCCGGGCCCCGGTCCGAGCCGCTGTCGCCAGAGCCCTCGCCCTCGGCTCCCCTGTCCGGCTCGCGGCTGTCGGAGCCGCGCGCACCGCTGCCGGAGTCGCCGCCCGCGCCGACCTCCGCGCCGCGAGCCACGTCGCCCAGCGAACCTGCGGCCGAACCCGCATCGGAGCCGGAAGCCGAGCCCTCGTCCGCGCCTGAACCGTACTCCGGCCCGGTTCCCGAGCCGCTGCCCCGCCGCACGTCCGCACCCCGGGCCGGCCGGGCACGGTCGTCCGCTGCCGCCCCGCCGGAGGCCTCCACCGCAGTCACTTCCTCATCCGGCGGCGCCGGAATCGCCCGGTCCGCCGCGGCGGCCGGATCGGCCGGACTCGTACCAGCACCCATGGGGTTCCTTCCGGATCAGGTCAGCATCAGGTCAGCCGGCGGAGCCGGAAGACGCGGCGGCCGCGTCGCGCTCGGCCGCCTCGACCACGTTGACGAGCAGCTGGGCGCGGGTCATCGGGCCCACACCGCCCGGGTTCGGCGAGATCCACGCGGCGACCTCGGCCACACCGGGGTGCACATCGCCGACGATCTTGCCGTGCTCGTCCCGGCTGACGCCGACGTCGAGCACGGCAGCGCCCGGCTTCACGTCCTCGGGCTTGATGATGTGCGGGACACCCGCGGCGGCGACGATGATGTCGGCCTGCTTGAGCTGGGCGGAGAGGTCACGCGTACCGGTGTGGCACTGGGTGACGGTGGCGTTCTCGGACTTACGGGTCAGCAGCAGCGGGATCGAGCGGCCGATGGTGACACCGCGGCCGACGACCACGACGTGCGCCCCGTTGATCTCCACGCCGTGGTGGCGGAGCAGCTGGACGACGCCCTGCGGGGTGCACGGCAGCGGACCCGTCTCGTTCAGTACGAGGCGGCCGAGGTTCATCGGGTGCAGACCGTCGGCGTCCTTGGCCGGATCCATCAGTTCCAGGACCCGGTTGGTGTCGATGCCCTTGGGAAGGGGAAGCTGCACGATGTAACCCGTGCAGTCGGGGTTCGCGTTGAGCTCCCGTACGACGTCCTCGATCTCCTCCTGGGTGGCGGTGCCGGGGAGTTCGCGCTGGATGGAGCCGATGCCGACCTGCGCGCAGTCGCGGTGCTTTCCGTTCACGTACCAGCGGCTGCCCGGGTCGTCCCCGACGAGCAGGGTTCCCAGGCCAGGGGTGATGCCCTGCGCCTTGAGGGCCGCCACGCGGGCGGTCAGGTCGGACTTGATCGCGGCTGCGGTGGCCTTGCCATCGAGAATCTGGGCAGTCATGATGCCCATCCTCGCGGATGACCCCGCCCTCATACCAATTCTGGGTGTCGCCGGTTGCCATCAGGTTGCGCTTGCACAACACATACGGCTATTGACTGGACAAAAAGCCGATGTCAAGACCACGATGAGCCGCGCAGCACCGCGGACAGTGTCGGGGGGACAGGCCGTTCTGATTGTGCACCGTTCCTCCGCGCGGACCGCGTCGTCCCCGCACATTTTTCAACGGAGGAAATTCGCCATGAGCTTCGGCGACCCGAACAACCCCTATGGCCAGCAGCAGGGCGGGCAGCCGGGCTACGGCTACCCCCAGCAGGCCCCGCAGGGCGTGCCGCAACAGGGCGGCTACCCCGCAGCCCCGCCGGTGCAGGGCGGCTATGGCGTCCCTGGTGTGCCCACCGAGATGCCGGGCGGCGTGAAGGCGGCCCGGGTCATGCTCTACGTGATCACTGGCCTGCAGGTCATCGGCGCGGTCATCTTCGCGATCGCCGCTGCGGCCGTGAATGCCGCCAAGAACGACGCGACGCTCAAGGACGACGTTCAGTTCCAGCAGCTTGCCGACTACTCCGGCAATGCCCTGTGGGGCATCGTGGCCTTCGCAGTGCTGTGGGGGGTCCTTGCCGTGTTCCTGGCCGTGAAGTTCGGCAAGGGGACCAACGGCATCCGCATCACGGCGATCGTCTTCGGTGCGATCACCGCGATTCTCGGTATCTACCCGTTCGTCATCTTCGGTCTCGTCCACACCGTTCTCGCCGTGCTGATCATCGTCTTCGTCGCGAGGGCCGACGGCAGCGCCTGGTTCAACCGCCAGCAGCAGCCGCAGTACTGATCCGGCCGCGGGCCTGCCGGCCCGCCGTCGCAGCACCGCGGGCAGCGCAGGGGGACAGGCCGTTCTGATTGTGCACCGTTCCTCCGCGCGGACCGCGTCGTCCCCGCACATTTTTCAACGGAGGAAATTCGCCATGAGCTTCGGCGACCCGAACAACCCCTATGGCCAGCAGCAGGGCGGGCAGCCGGGCTACGGCTACCCCCAGCAGGCCCCGCAGGGCGTGCCGCAACAGGGTTACGGCTACCCGCAGGCCCCGCCCGTTCAGCCCGGTTACGGCTTCCCGGGCGCACCGGTCGAGATGCCGGGAGGTGTGAAGGCAGCACGGGTGATGCTGTGGGTGGTTGCCGCCTTCCAGATCATCGGCGCCATCATCGCCTTCGCGGGCATGAGCGCCGTCTCCGACGCGGTCGACAGCGCCGGCACCACGGCTGACACCCAGACGATCGAGAACTTCGGCAAGGGAATCCTGGCGTTCATCGGCGTGCTCGCCCTGATCTTCGCCGGGCTCTCCGTCGCACTGGCGCTCAAGATGAAGACCGGCGGCAACGCCACCCGCGTCTGCGCCATCGTCTACGGCGCGTTCATCTGCTTCGGCGGCATCTTCCAGCTGCCGCTGGGCCTCGTCACCATCGCGCTCGGCGTTCTGATCATCGTCTTCGTGGCGAAGTCGGACGGCGCCGCCTGGTTCCAGCGCCCGCGCGCCTGAGCCGAGCGACCGCTGCGGTCGACCGGGCGCACAGTGGCACCTGGCCGAAGGCCGTAACCCCCGTGGGTTACGGCCTTCGGCCATGTCTGCACCCCTGACCGACCGGCCGCACGTCGCCCCTCCCCGTCCCCGGAGACGGCATGACGGGTCCCTCGGCTGCCGTACACGGCTGGCCGCCGCGACGGCGAGCAGTCCCCACCGCCGGACCGCCGCGGACTCTCACCCCCGGCGACCCGGGATCCGCATTGCGCAGCCGGGCAGCGACCGGCCGATCGCCGCCGCCCCGGGTCATATGGCCCCTGCCGGACGGTTCGGACCGCCGGCCTGACCCGCGCCGCAGGCGCCCCTTTGCCAGGGCAGCGCAAAGGGCGCCGCCCGGAGACCGGCTCCGGGAGACGCCCTCGGCGTTCGGATCACTCAGTGGAAGAAGTGCCGGGTACCCGTGAAGTACATCGTCACGCCCGCCTTCCTCGCGGCCTCGACGACCAGCTCGTCACGGACCGAACCGCCGGGCTGGGCCACAGCCTTGATGCCGGCCGCGGTCAGGATCTCCAGGCCGTCCGGGAACGGGAAGAACGCGTCCGAGGCGGCGTACGCGCCGCGCGCCCGCTCCTCACCCGCCCGCTCGACGGCGAGCTTCGCGGAGTCGACGCGGTTGACCTGGCCCATGCCGACGCCGACCGAGGCGCCGCCCTTGGCGAGCAGGATCGCGTTGGACTTGACCGCGCGGCAGGCCTTCCACGCGAAGGCGAGCTCGGCGAGCTCGTCCTCGGAGAGTGCCTCACCGGTGGCGAGGGTCCAGTTGGCCGGGTTGTCGCCGTCGGCCTGGAGCCGGTCGGTGACCTGGAGCAGCGCGCCGCCGTCGATCGGCTTGAGCTCGACCGCGGAGCTCGGGGCGTCGGGGCAGCGCAGCACGCGGATGTTCTTCTTGCGGGCAAGGATCTCGACCGCGCCGTCCTCGTACGCCGGGGCGACGATGACCTCGGTGAAGATCTCCGCGACCTGCTCGGCCATGGCAACGGTCACCGGACGGTTGGTGGCGATGACCCCGCCGAACGCCGACAGCGGGTCGCAGGCGTGGGCGTTGCGGTGCGCCTCGGCGATGTCGTCGGCGATCGCGATGCCGCACGGGTTGGCGTGCTTGATGATCGCGACGCACGGCTCGGCGTGGTCGTACGCGGCACGGCGCGCGGCGTCCGTGTCCGTGTAGTTGTTGTACGACATCTCCTTGCCGTGCAGCTGCTCCGCCTCGGCCAGGCCACCGGAGCCGGAGGTGTACAGCGCGGCGGGCTGGTGCGGGTTCTCGCCGTACCGCAGGACGTTGCTGCGCTCGTACGTCGCGCCGAGGAAGTCGGGGAAGCCCGAGTCGTCGGCGGCGGCGTAGTCGTCCGCGAACCAGGAGGCGACGGCCACGTCGTACGCGGCCGTGTGCTGGAACGCCTCGGCGGCGAGCCGCTTGCGGGCGGTCAGGTCGAAGCCACCCGCCTTGACCGCCGCGAGGACGTCGGCGTACCGCCCGGGGCTGGTGACGACGGCCACGGACGGGTGGTTCTTGGCGGCGGCGCGGACCATCGACGGGCCGCCGATGTCGATCTGCTCCACGCACTCGTCGGCGGAGGCGCCGGAGGCGACGGTCTCCTTGAACGGGTACAGGTTGACGACGACGAGGTCGAAGGGCTCGACACCCAGCTCGGCGAGCTGCTCGCGGTGGGCGTCCAGGCGCAGGTCGGCGAGGATGCCGGCGTGGACGCGCGGGTGCAGCGTCTTCACGCGGCCGTCGAGGCACTCGGGGAAGCCGGTGAGCTCCTCGACCTTGGTGACCGGCACACCGGCAGCGGCGATCTTCCCGGCGGTCGAACCGGTGGAGACGAGCTCGACGCCCGCCTCGTGAAGACCGCGGGCGAGGTCTTCGAGCCCCGTCTTGTCGTAGACACTGACCAGGGCGCGGCGGATGGGCTTATTCACCGACATGACCGAGATGAACCTTTCGTCCCTCAATGCGATAGCCGTTACGGGCGAGCCGCCCCACGACCTCGACGAGCAGCTTGCGCTCGACTTCCTTGATGCGTTCGTGGAGAGCGGCTTCGCCCTCCGGCGTGTCCTCTTCGGTCACTTCGACCACGCCCTGCGCGATGATCGGACCGGTGTCGACACCGTCGTCGACGAAGTGGACGGTGCACCCGGTGACCTTCGCGCCGTACGCGAGGGCGTCTCGCACCCCGTGGGCACCGGGAAAGCTGGGGAGCAGGGCGGGGTGCGTGTTGACGAACCGGCCGCCGAACTCGGCGAGGAACCGCTTGCCCACGATCTTCATGAAGCCCGCGGACACCACGAGGTCCGGGTGGTGCGCTGCGGTGGCCTCGGCGAGCGCCGCGTCCCACTCCTCGCGGGTGGCGTAGTCCTTGACCTTGCAGACGAAGGTCGGCAGCCCCGCGCGCTCCGCCCGTTCCAGACCGACGATGTTGTCGCGGTCGGCGCCGACCGCGACAACCTGGGCGCCGAAGCCCGCAGGGTCGTCATCGATCGCGTCGAGCAGGGCTTGAAGGTTCGTACCCGAGCCGGAGACCAGCACGACCAGGCGGGCCGGAGCGGCGGAGGAGGGCGGGGAGGCCACGGCTGGGCCCTTTCTCGCGTGGTGAAGCTTCGCGTGGTGAAGCAGAGCGACGCTATTTGTACGGTCGTACGAAAGAATCGCGCCCCTCAATACGGGGAACTCTACGAAGGAGTCGACCGTCAGCAACGATACCGGCACATCGGGGACCCCCACGGGACAGGGGTGAGGGGCCGGATCGAAGAGACGAGGGGGCCAGACGGAAGGCACGGGCCACCGCGGCCGCGCTCCCCGCTTTCGGCCCCTGATGGCCGGGAGGTAGCGTCAGGGGACAGCGAACCGTCCGCAGGGCGGAAATGACGAGATGGGGAAGACGTTCACCATATGCCGGACCGACGCCGCCGCACCGCCTTCCGCCTCCCGCTGCCCGAGCGGTCCTCGGTGCTGCTGAGGGAACGCCGGCCCCCCACGGGCCCCTCCTCTTCCCCGGACAAGGACGACAACCCGTTCGCCGCACCGCCGGAGAACCGCCCCGACCAGCCGTGGCAGCCCCGCCACCCGTCGAACGGCGGGACCGGCGGAGACGGCAACGGGAGCGGAAACGGCGACGGGGCACCCGGGGACGGCTCCTCCGACGAGCGCCCCGTCTGGGGCAGTCAGTGGAGCAGCCGACAGCCGGGACGTCAGAGCGGCGGCTTCGGTGGCCGTCCCGGCGGACCGAACGGCCCGGGCGGCCGGGGCGGACCCGAGAACAACCCCGGCGGACTGCGCTGGGACCCGACCGACCCCGCCCAGCGCCGGGCCCGCTACGCGCTGCTCTCCGGCATGTGGGCCTTCTTCTTCGCGATCTTCGATTTCCCGGAGATCGCCCTGCTGCTCGGCACGCTGGCCGTGTACTGGTCGATCAGCTCACTGCGCGCCAAGCCCAGGAGCGCGACGGCGGCGGACGGCGCCGCCGGTTCTTCCGGTACCGGCTCCGCTCCGACTGGCGTCCCGGCCTCCGGACCCGGTGCACCGTATGCGCAGATCCAGGGCAGGCCGCAGACGACGGCCGCGGTCAGCGGGCTCGTCACGGCGCTGCTGGCGCTGTCGATCGTCGCGATGACGTTCACGGTGCAGCTGGTCTACCGCGACTACTACACCTGTGTGAACGACGCGCTCACCAAGTCCGGACAGCTGGCCTGCAACGATCTCCTGCCGAAGCCGCTGGAGCCGTTCTTCGGCGTCAAGAACTAGCGCTGTCCCCCGGCGCACTCGTCGGCCCGGCCTCCGGAGGCCGGCTGCGAGATAGCGGCGGCGCTGGTGCTGGAAGAGCGTGACTGGCTCTTTCCCAGCTACCGCGACACCCTCGCGGCGGTCGCGCGCGGTC